>JAGHTI010000028.1 GCA_018065415.1 Candidatus Equicola stercoris | reverse complement strand
CGCCTACGATACGCTTCGCTACGATACGAACAGAGTTCTACGATACACTGCGTTACGATACACTGCGTTACAATGGTTATCGTAGTGAAACATATCGTTATCGTTATAGTTTATCTCGTTCATCGTCATAGTTGCATAAAGTTATCGTAGTGAAACGTATCGTTATAAAGCTGAGAGTTTAGAGGTTAGAGGTTATCGTAGCGAAGCGTATCGTAGCCAAAGGCGTATCGTAGTGAAACGTATCGTAACGCAGTGTATCGTAACGCAGTGTATCGTTATTAAGCTTAAAGGTTAACTATTGAAGAAACTGCGGAACTTATCAAAGATTGTTTTCTTTGCTGAATCTGAGCCTTTAAAATTCTTGCTGTCACGCAGTTTTTCTAATATCTCCTTTTCTTCGTTCGACAATGTCTCTGGGACGTAAACACTTATATTTACTATCTCATCCCCTACTCCATAACTCTGTACATGTGGGAGACCTTTTCCACGTAACCGTAATGCCTTGCCGGACTGTGTTCCAGGAGTTATCTTGATACGAACCTTGTTGCCTCCTATTACCGGCACCTCTGCTGTTCCGCCGAGTGCTGCCGTCGGGAAGTCGAGAAGCAGATTATAGATGACATCGTCACCATTGCGAATCAGTTCCTTGTCGGGCTCTTCTGATATGATGACAAGCACATCACCGTTTACACCATTTCTGCGTCCAGCGTTACCCTTTCCGGGAACGGTAACAACCATTCCGTCCATGACACCTGCTGGTATCTTTACTTCGATAACCTCTTCTCCTTTCACAAGTCCTGTGCCACCACATTCCTTGCATTTATTCTTTATTATCTTGCCTTCACCATGACAGGTAGGACAGACGCCACGACTCTGCATGACTCCAAAGATACTGTTCGAAGTACGGGTCACATAGCCTGTACCATGACATGTTGGGCATTGTTCTGTAGCATCGCTACCACCTTCTGCCCCACTACCGTGGCAATGCTGACATTGTACGTCTTTCTTTATCTTGAATTTCTTTGTTACTCCGTTCTGAATCTCGGCAAGTGTCAGACGCACCTTCATCTGGAGGTCTGCTCCACGCGACACTGGTCGTTGCTGTGACCTGCCACCGCCAAAGATGTCGCTGAAGCCTCCAAAGCTACCACTGCCACCACCGAAGATGTCGCCGAACATGGAGAAGATGTCGTCCATGCTGAAACCACCGGCACCGCCGAAGCCACCAGCACCACCAAAGCCATTGAGACCTTCAAAACCGAACTGGTCGTACTGCTGACGTTTCTTTTCGTCAGACAGAACAGAGTAGGCCTCTGCTGCCTCTTTGAACTTTTCTTCTGCATTTTTATCCCCCGGATTCTTGTCAGGATGATATTTGATTGCCATCTTTCGGTAAGCTCTCTTTATCTCGTCGGCACTGGCTTTCTTGTCAACGCCCAGCACTTCGTAGTAATCTCTTTTGTTAGCCATAATCTTATTCTCCTACTGCCACGTCAGCATGACGGATGACCTTGTCGTTCATGGTATATCCAGCCTTTGTACAGTCTATTACCTTACCTTTCTTATCTTCACCCATTGGAAGCATGGCGATGGCATTGTGAAACTCTGTATCAAAGTCTTTGTCTTCTGTCTCTATCTTCTTTACTCCCATACCCTCGAGAGTCTTCATAAATTTCTGACAGATGAGTTTCATACCTTCCTTGATAGCCTCGATATCGTCCGACTTGTCGTTGTTGGCAATGGCACGTTCCATGTCATCCAATACTGGCAGAAGGGCAATGATGGTCTTCTCGCCACCATTGAGAATCAGTTCCGACTTCTCCTTGAGGGTGTGCTTTCTATAATTGTCAAACTCAGCAACAGATCGCAAATACTTATCTTTGAGTTCATCTATCTCCTTCTGCAATTCTTCGATGGAAGCAGTAGCCTCCTCTAAAGTAGCCTCCTCTAAATCTCCCCCACAAGGGGAGACTTTCTGCTCCCTCCCTTGTGGGGAGGGCTGGGGAGAGGCTGGGTTATTATTACATTTTTTCTTTGACATAATAAAAAATTTTATTTCCTGCTTTATTTTGAGCAAATCCTGTGCCAAAAACTAAACAGTGTACATTTTCTCTCTCAACGCCTTTATTGTAGGGTCATAAATGTATTCGTCGTATTCCATGAGTTTATCTATGATACCATTTGGCGTGAGTTCGATGATGCGGTTGGCAATGGTCTGTATGAACTCATGGTCATGGGAAGCAAAGAGAATGTTCCCCTTAAAGAGTTTAAGATTGTTGTTGAATGCCTGAATACTCTCCAAATCAAGATGGTTGGTAGGTGTGTCGAGGATAAGACAGTTTGCATTCTTCAACTGCATACGTGCTATCATACAACGCATCTTCTCACCTCCTGACAGGACATTGACTTTCTTCAGCACCTCTTCGCCGCTGAAGAGCATCCGTCCGAGAAATCCTTTCATCACAACCTCATTGCCTGTGCCGAACTGGCTGAGCCAATCCACAAGGTTAAGGTCGGAATTGAAAAATGTCGTATTGTCAAGTGGCAGATAGGCTGTGGTGATGGTCTGCCCCCATTTATAGGTACCTTCCTCTGCCTCTCTGTTACCATTTATAATCTCGAAGAGTGCCGTCATCGCCTTTGGATTGTGCGAAAGGAATACCACCTTTTCGCCTTTCTCAACATTGAAACTGACATTGCGGAAAAGCACGTTACCATCTTCATCAAGTGCACGCAATCCTTCTACCTCCAAAATCTGATTTCCTGGTTCGCGTTCCATAGAGAAGATGATTCCTGGATATTTGCGTGATGAAGGACGAATTTCCTCTACATTAAGTTTTTCGAGCATCTTCTTGCGAGATGTAGTCTGCTTACTCTTCGCCACATTAGCAGAGAAACGACGTATGAACTCCTCCAGTTCCTTACGTTTTTCTTCCGCCTTTGCACGTTGGTTCTGTGCCTGACGAAGAGCGAGTTGTGAGCTCTGATACCAGAAACTGTAGTTTCCGGCAAAGAGGTTTATCTTGCCGAAGTCTATATCTACCGTATGGGTGCTGACAGCATCGAGGAAATGACGGTCGTGGCTCACAACGAGCACTGTCTGCTCCAGATTGCCGAGGTATTCTTCCAGCCAGTCAACAGTATCGAGATCGAGGTCGTTGGTAGGCTCATCGAGGAGCAGGTTGTCAGGATGTCCGAAAAGTGCTTTTGCCAGCATCACACGCACCTTCTCGTTATTGGAGAGGTCTTTCATCAGTTTATGCTGCTGTTCCTGTTTCACTCCCAGATTGGTAAGCAGCTGTTCTGCATCACTCTCAGCATTGTAGCCGTCCATCTGTGCAAACTTATCCTCCAGTTCTGCTGCACGTTCTCCGTCTTCTTCCTTGAAGTCGGCATAGATAGCCTCACGTTCTTTCATATTCTTCCACAGAGCTTCGTAGCCCATGAAGACCGTATCAATGACGGAAAACTCATCATATTTAAAATGGTCCTGTTCGAGAACGCTCAGACGCTCTCCCGGTCCTAACTCTATGACGCCCTTGTTCGGTTCCAGTTCGCCACTGATAGCTTTTAGCAATGTTGACTTACCGGCACCGTTCGCACCTATGACGCCGTAGATGTTACCATTGGTAAACTTTATGTTTACATCCTTGTAGAGGACGCGTTTGCCAAACTGTATGGCGAGGTTTGTTATAGTAATCATTTTATATTGTTAGTTTTATTATTCGTGATGATATTTTTCTCCTTTTATTATAGTACAGGCTCTGTACAGTTGTTCTGTGAATATCACTCTCACCATCTGGTGCGAGAATGTCATCTTCGACAGCGACATCATCTCGTCTGCCCTGTCATAGACTTCCTTTGAGAAGCCATAAGGTCCACCGATGACAAAGACCAAAGTACGCGATGTGTTCATCTTCTTCTGCATCCATGTTGCAAACTCCATGCTACGTCTCTCCTCACCTCTTTCGTCAAGAAGGATGACAGTGTCTGTAGGCTGTATCATCTTCAGAATCTGACTATCCTTTATCTCTCTGTACTCGAATGGGATATAATGCCCTATGCGTTCTGCATAGTCGTCAAGACCTGTCTTGCAGATGCCTTTCTCAGTCTTCTCCACCATCAGCAACAGGGTCTTCATATCACTGTCTTTGAAAAAGCAGGACTGTCTATGTCGCAGAAGTCTTTGTCCTGATATTTGAAATATCCTGTTATCCCTATCATGGCAGCATTGTCTGTAGTGTAACTGAACTTCGGTATGTATATTGTCCATCCATACTTGTCAGCATATTCACGAAAAGCATTCCTCAAACCATTGTTAGCACTCACGCCTCCTGCTACAGCAACATGCTTTATCTTGGTCTGCACCACAGCCTTATTGAGTTTCTTCATCAGAATATCCACTATTGTCCATTCCAGAGAGGCTGCAATATCTTCTTTGTTCTTCTCAATGAAATCAGGGTCTTCAGCCACCCATTTTTGCAAGGAATAGAGAAAAGACGTCTTCAGACCGCTGAAACTATAGTCGAGATTCGGTATGTGTGGTTCTGCAAACGTGAAAGCATGAGGGTTTCCCTGTCGTGCCAGACGGTCTATGATAGGACCTCCGGGATATCCCAATCCCATCACCTTTGAACATTTGTCTATTGCCTCACCTGCTGCATCGTCTATCGTCTGGCCAAGAATCTCCATGTCGTTATACGCATTTACCTTCACTATCTGCGAATTACCGCCTGATACCAGCAGACAGAGAAACGGGAATGGTGGTATCTTTGTTTCCACACCATCTTCTCTAATAAAATGAGCCAGCACATGTCCCTGCAGATGGTTTACATCTATGAGCGGAATACCCAATGATAGAGCCAGTCCTTTTGCAAAACTGACACCTACCAGCAACGACCCCATGAGTCCTGGTCCGCGGGTGAAAGCAATGGCGGAAAGGTCTTCTTTCCTTATTCCTGCCTTCTTTATCGCCTGATCCACTACTGGTACTACATTTTGTTGATGTGCACGCGAAGCCAGTTCTGGTACCACACCG
The DNA here is from genome assembly GCA_018065415.1 of Candidatus Equicola stercoris. Lineage (GTDB taxonomy): Bacteria > Bacteroidota > Bacteroidia > Bacteroidales > Bacteroidaceae > Prevotella. The sequence continues at coordinate 13,118 of JAGHTI010000028.1, read as the reverse complement.
CCATATTCAAAATGCACTTGTTGCGAAGCAGTCACATTGCTCAGCAATATGCCGTTCTTCAAGACAGCAGCAGAAGTGTCATCACAACTGCTTTCTATTCCTAATATAAAAATATCTTCTTTCACTTCGACAGTATTTCTAATCCATGTTCTGTCATCACAAACGTATGTTCCCATTGTGCAGATGGTTGATAGTCGTCTGTGACCACCGTCCACTTGTTGTCTGCATCCACGAACACCTTCCACGTGCCAAGGTTTATCATCGGCTCTATTGTAAAAGTCATCCCCGGTACTATGAGCATGCCATCACCTTTCTTACCATAGTGCAACACTTCTGGGTCTTCGTGAAACTTCACTCCCACCCCATGACCACACAAGTCACGCACTACGCTACATCCGTTGGCATGAGCATGTTTCTGTATAGCGTTGCCTATGTCTCCCACGAAGCAATACGGTTTTGCTGCAGCCTGCATACCTATCTCCAAGCATTCCTTTGCCACCTGCACCAAACGTTCTTTCTCTGGTGTTGTCTTGCCAATGATAAACATTCGCGAAGCATCGGCAAAATATCCGTCTTTTATTGTTGTATAATCTACGTTTACGATGTCGCCTTCTTCCAATACGACCTCATTAGATGGTATTCCGTGACACACCTCTTCGTTGATGCTCACGCAGACACTCTTCGGAAAACCATTATAGTTCAGACACGCAGGCGTTGCTCCATGTTCTATTGTATAGGAGTAGCACATGTCATCAATCTCCTGTGTTGTCATCCCTTCATGGATATTCTCTGCTACCAAGTCAAGGACAGCTGAGTTTATCACTCCAGCCTGCCTTATGCCCTCTATCTGTTCGGGAGTCTTAATAAGGTCACGGGTAGGCACTTTTCTACCATGGTTTTCCCAATACATTATAGTCCTGTCCATGTCCGTCATGGGCTGGTCTTTAAGTATTGTCCATCTTCTTTTCTTGAATTTCATATTTTTTATCGCGGTGCTTTTAAGTAACAGAAGAATGCTACGAACACAAAGATTATGTTTGGCATCCATGAAGCCAGCATAGGATGGAATCCAGCCTTTATGGCAAACGATGCGCTGATGGTCTGTAGCAGAATGTAAGTAAAGCTCAGCACCAGTCCTATTCCGAGACTCAGTCCCATTCCCCTCTTGCGTTTCTGTGCCGACAGGCTCGCACCAATTATCGTCAGTATGAATGCTGCGAAGGAGTTGGCGATGCGTTTGTAGTATTCCACTTGATACTGTACTACATTCGTAGAGCCTCTGTCCTGTTGTTTCGAAATGTACCTCAACAGTTCCGGCGAGGTAAACGTCTCTTGCTGTCCCTTTGTGAAGACGAGGTCCATAGGTTCCATCATTACGACAGTATCCATCTCTGCTCCTGACGTTATCACCTCACGCATTCCTTTCAATTCTCTGATACGCCAGTTTGTGACATGCCAATGGTAGCGTTCATTAGATATTGTATCATAACGCAAAGTCGATGCAGACATGTGCGAAACGAGTTTCTTATTTTCAAATTTGTCCAAAGAAAAGTTGAATGCCATCTTGTGGACATTGTCGTAATGTTCTATATAAGCAACAACACCTTTTCCAACCTGCAGTTGCACGTTCTCTGCCGTTGTCACCCTACGTTTATTCTTATATATTGTTTCAAAGTTCTGACGGATTACATTACTATTCGGTATAACATACGAAGCCAAGTAGAAGTTCATTGCTGATATCATGGCTGCAGATATTATGTAAGGTCTCAACAAACGATTGAAACTCGCACCTGCTGAGAGCATTGCCACTATCTCCGAGTTTCCTGCTAGCTTTGTGGTAAAGAAGATAACAGAAATAAATATAAACAGTGATGAAAAGAGAACTGTATAATAAGGTATAAAATTCAGATAGTAGTCAAACACAATGGCACGCAGTGGAGCATGAAACTCAGTAAATCCCGCAAGGTTTTCGTTGAGGTCAAAGACTATGCTTATGCTGATGATAAGCAGGATAGAGAAGACGTATGTCCCTATGAACTTACCAATGATGTAAGTGTCAAGTCTTTTCAATCCCAAGTATTTTCTTATACTTATCTTCATATTCTCCTCCCTAGTTGTTCTATTACACTTTTCTTCCACGCCACGAAGTCGCCTTGCTCAATATGCGTTCTCGCCATTCCGACCAGTCGTAGGTAGAAAGCAAGGTTATGAATACTTGCAATCTGCATGGCAAGTAGTTCTTGAGCCTTGAACAGATGATGCAGATAAGCCTTCGAATAAACGAGGTCTGTCTCGCATCCGTCAGGGTCTATAGGTGAGAAGTCATTTTCCCATTTCTTGTTTCTCATGTTCATTGTCCCATTCATAGTGAACAGCAACGCATTGCGTCCATTACGGGTAGGCATCACACAGTCAAACATATCAACACCACGTTCTATCCCTTCAAGGATGTTCTGCGGTGTTCCTACACCCATCAAATAGCGAGGTTTGTCTTTCGGCAGTATAGCGTTTACAACCTCTATCATCTCGTACATCACTTCCGTAGGTTCTCCCACTGCCAATCCACCGATAGCATTACCATCAGCACCCTTGTCAGCAACAAATTTTGCAGCCTCTTGACGCAAGTCTTTGTACTTGCAACCTTGAACTATAGGAAACAAAGTTTGTTCATATCCATATAGTGGTTCCGTCTCTGAAAAACGTTTCAGACAACGGTCCAACCATCGTTGCGTCATCGCCAAACTCTTCTTTGCATACGCATAGTCACTTTCACCAGGAGGACATTCGTCAAGTGCCATCATGATGTCAGCACCGATGATGCGCTCCGTATCCATCACGTTCTCTGGTGTGAACATGTGGCGTGAGCCGTCTATGTGCGACTGAAATCTGCATCCTTCTTCCGTCAGCTTGCGTATTCCCGTGAGGGAGAACACCTGAAAGCCGCCTGAGTCCGTCAGTATCGGTCTGTCCCAACCATTGAACTTGTGCAGTCCACCAGCCTTACGCAAAGTATCCAGTCCCGGACGAAGATACAGATGGTAGGTGTTGCCCAGTATTATCTGTGCCTCAACCTCCTTCTTCAGTTCACGGAAATGGACAGCCTTGACACTCCCCACCGTACCTACTGGCATAAAGATAGGAGTCTTTATCTGTCCGTGCGCTGTCGTTATCAGTCCTGTCCGTGCGTCACTCGCTGTATCCGTATGTTGCAGTTCAAACTTCAAAGTTTAGAGTTTAGAGTTTACCGTTGGCGTTGACATTATCATACGTAAACGTTATTGGATTTTTCACTTTTTCGTCCAGCAGGGCGAAGTTGAACACATCCTTGATATCTTCTACGTAATGGAAAGTAACTCCTTCAAGATACTGTTGCTGTATCTCCTGTATATCTTTCTCATTGTCCTTACACATGAGGATGTCAGTAATGCCAGCACGTTTTGCCGCCAATATCTTTTCCTTTATACCTCCCACTGGCAACACCTTGCCTCGCAGTGTTATCTCACCCGTCATGGCTGTATTCTTGCGTACTTTGCGTTGTGTAAGGGCAGACGCCATTGATGTAGCCATGGTTATTCCGGCAGAAGGACCATCTTTCGGTGTTGCTCCCTCTGGCACATGAACGTGGATATTATAGTTTGAGAATATGCGGTAGTCAAGATTGAGCATGTCGGCATGAGCTTTTATATATTCCAGAGCCAGCACTGCACTCTCCTTCATCACGTCACCGAGGTTTCCCGTCAGCGTCAGTTGAGGATTCTTTGACTTGCTCACGCTTGTCTCTATGAACAGAATCTCACCGCCCACCGATGTCCATGCCAGTCCTGTCACCACTCCTGCATAGGAGTTTCCCTGATAGATGTCATGGGGATAAGGACGACCGTCTATGTATTCTTTCAGCGTTTCCTTCTTTATCGTATATTCTGGCAACGTACCATCTTCCGCAATCTTCAGCGCAGCCTTACGCAGCACCATGTTTATCTTCTTCTGCAATCCGCGCACACCGCTTTCACGAGTGTATGAGTTTATTATCTCTTCTATTGCCGACTTAGAGAAACGTACCTTACCAGCCTTGTCGAGTCCAGTGTTTTTCAGTTCTTCTGGGATGAGATGTTTCTGAGCTATCTGCACCTTCTCTTCTGTGATGTACCCCGACAGTTCTATCACCTCCATACGGTCAAGGAGCGGTTCTGGAATAGTATTCACATTGTTTGCTGTAGCGATGAACATCACTTTAGAGAGGTCATAATCCACATCGAGGTAGTTGTCATGAAAGGCACTGTTCTGTTCCGGATCAAGAACCTCAAGCAGAGCTGATGAAGGGTCACCATTGAATGTGTTCATCGATGTTACCTTGTCTATCTCGTCAAGGATGAAGACAGGGTTTGAACTGCCTGCTCTCTGTATGCCTTTGATAACACGTCCTGGCATTGCACCAATATAGGTGCGACGATGTCCTCTTATCTCTGCCTCGTCATGAAGACCGCCGAGAGAGATACGTACATACTTACGTTTCATGGCACGGGCAATACTTTTGCCCAACGAAGTCTTGCCCACTCCCGGAGGACCGACAAGACAGATGATAGGCGATTTCAGGTCACCACGCAACTGCAATACTGCCAGATGTTCAAGGATACGTCTCTTAACCTTCTCCATACCATAATGGTCTTGGTCGAGAACACGCATTGCATGTTTTATGTCTTTGTTGTCTTTAGTATATTCGCCCCATGGTAGTGACACCATAGTCTCGAGGTATGACAACTGCACGTTGTAGTCTGGACTCTGTGGATGCAACTGGTTCAGCTTGTTCATCTCCTTATCGTAGATAGCCTGCACCTCCTTCGTCCACTTCTTCTTTGCAGCCTTTTTGTTCAGTTCCTTGCATTCTGGTGACTCGTCGCCCTCACCTAGTTCCTCTTTGATATTCTTTATCTGTTGTTCGAGGAAATAGTTTTTCTGTTGTTGGTCAATATCCTCGCGTGTCTTAGAGCGAATATGCTGCCGCAACTGTGCCAACTGCAACTGTCTGTCCAGAATCTTCAGAGTCTTCAGCACACGGTCTTTCATTGATGCACACTCCAGCAACGACATCTTCTCTTTCAGTGTGAAAGGCATGTTCGTGCAGACGTAGTTAAGCATCAACTTGTTGTTTGAGATATTTCGCAGTCCGTATGCAGCCTCATCTGGCATGTCGGAGGCAAGGATATACTGTTCCGCAATAGTCCTACAGTCGTCAAGAGCTGCATTCAGTTCATCATCATTTTCAGGGATATCTTCTGGCGTAGCAGCCACGTTACCCACGAGATACGGACGCGTACGCACCACGCCAAACAACCTACAACGAGAGAAAGCCTGAAGTATCACCGTTGTCCTGTCGTCGGGCAATGTGAGCACCTTCACCACCTTCGCATACACACCAATATGTTGCAAATCTTCTTCAAGAGGATTATCCACATCTTGGTTTAGTTGTGTAAACACACTTATCGTCAGGTTGTCCTTGTCAGCCTTCCTCACAAGGGCGAGGGAAGACTTTCTGCCAACCATCACAGAAGTGACCACACCAGGAAACAGTACAACGTTTCTAACAGGAAGTATAGGAATCTCGTTAGGCACCTCAATATCAAGAGCCGTATTTATATCTCCGTCAAAATCCGTAATCATTGAAAAAGCCTGATTATCTTGTTCCATCTTTATATCGTTATTTATTACTTTATGCCCCACTCTTTCAAAGAGTGGCCATTTAATTTGCAAAATTAGTGCAAATCGAAAACATACACAAAAATAATTTAATTATTTTAGATTTTATTTTTTTAGAAACCATAGAGTTTACTCTAAGGGGTTCAAAAAAGAAAAATCGTCAAAACGCAGTTTTGTAACAAACAAAAAAAACCGAAAGTTTTCCAACTCTCGGGGCAAATATTCTGTATCTCTATTTGAGACACTTAAGACTGAACTCATTATTAGAATTCAGCCACTTTTACTATATTTATTTTATTAATCTATAATCACAGATGAGCGTACTCTAGACAATGTTTCTGGAGTCATCTGCAGATAACTTGCGATATACGTCAACGGAACACGCAGGAATAATTCTGGCTGCTGTTTCATCAGTCTTTTATACTTTTCCGCAGCACTTTCAAACCGTATCAAATCAGCATATCTCTGACTATTTATCAAAGACTCTTCCAATATCTTTCGATATAACATCTGAATATTCACACTATGCATTGCTGCTTCCTCAAGTCGCTCTTTCGGCAATTCGTATATGATAGAATTTTCTAAAGCTTCAATATATAGTGATGATGGTTTTTCATAGAACAGACTCTCTATTGACATTACGATATGTTGTTCGGTAGCCAAATGTTCCGTTATCTCCTTACCATTCTTCATATAGAAGACTCGGACCAATCCTGATTCCACCCATAAAGGACCTGTACAAATCTCACCTTCGTCGATAATCATCTCCCCTTTTCGGTATCTGGTGGCAACAATCATGTCCTCCAGTTGGTCCAATTCTTCGAAGGTCATCGTACTATAACGTCGTGCAAGTTCTCTTGCTACATCGCGTTTTGAGCTTAAAGTCATCTGAATCCTTTTCATCTATTCTCCTCCTTTTTTTATTACAGATTAATCTAATTTCAATACTGCCAAAAACGCTTTTTGTGGCACTTCAACATTACCTATTTGCTTCATGCGTTTTTTTCCACGTTTCTGTTTCTCCAGCAGTTTACGTTTACGCGTAACATCACCGCCATAACACTTGGCTGTAACATCTTTACGTACACATTTTATTGTTTCACGGGCAATAATCTTTGCACCGATGGCAGCTTGTATTGCTATGTCAAACTGTTGGCGTGGAATCAGTTCTTTCAGTTTCTCACACATCCTGCGTCCCAGCGTCACAGCATTGTCATTATGCGTCAAGGTGGACAGTGCATCCACAGGTTCTCCATTCAGCAGAATATCCAATTTTGCAAGCTTTGATGGACGGAAACTGTCAAAATGATAATCGAAAGAAGCATAACCTTTGGAGATACTCTTCAGCTTATCATAGAAATCGATGACTATCTCGCCCAACGGCAACAGATAGTGTATCTCCACGCGGTTGCCACTGATATATTCCTGTTTTATCAGTTCTCCACGCTTGCCGAGACAGAGTGTCATTATCGGACCTATGAATCGTGTATCAGTGATCACCGTTGCACGAATGTATGGTTCTTCTATATGGTCTATCAGCGTCAGGTCAGGAAGTCCGGAAGGATTATGCACCTCCATAGCCTCTCCTTGTTTGGTATATACCATATAAGACACATTAGGAACTGTGGTGATGACATCCATGTCATATTCCCTATCCAGTCGTTCCTGTACTATTTCCATGTGAAGCAAACCAAGGAATCCACATCGGAATCCAAATCCCAGTGCCACAGAAGACTCTGGCATGAACGACAGAGATGCATCATTCAACTGCAACTTCTCCAAAGAGGCACGAAGATTTTCATAGTCATTAGGATCTATCGGATACACACCGGCAAAGACCATCGGTTTCACTTCTTCAAAACCTTCTATTGCCTTGTCACAGGGTCTGTTCACATGAGTGATGGTGTCACCCACCTTTACCTCTGTGCTATCTTTTATTCCGCTTATTATATATCCCACATCTCCTGTCCGCAGTTCTTTCTGTGGAATCATCTCCATCTTCAGCACTCCAATCTCATCCGCAGTGTACTCCATGCCGGTATTGAAGAACTTCACCTTGTCGCCATGACGCAACACACCATTTTCTATTTTGAAATAAGCGATGATGCCACGGAATGAATTGAACACAGAATCGAAGAGTAATGCTTGCAAAGGAGTTGTCTCGTCCCCCACTGGATGTGGCACACGTTCTACTACTGCATTGAGAATGTCTTCTACACCCTCACCAGTCTTACCGCTTGCCCTTATTATCTCTTCATGCTTGCACCCGAGAAGTTCAATGATTTCATCCTCCACCTCATCAGGCATAGCATTAGGCATGTCTATTTTGTTTATTATCGGAATTATCTCAAGGTCATGGTCTATGGCCATATAGAGATTGGATATCGTCTGAGCCTGAATGCCTTGAGTGGCATCGACAACAAGAAGGGCTCCCTCACAGGCAGCAATACTCCTGCTCACCTCGTATGAGAAATCCACATGTCCCGGAGTGTCAATAAGATTGAGAATATACGTTTCACCATTCACAGCATATTCCATCTGAATAGCATGCGACTTGATGGTGATACCACGTTCTTTCTCCAAGTCCATGTCATCCAACATCTGCCCCTCCGTAATCTCTATTGTCTTCGTATATTCCAACAGACGGTCGGCAAGTGTCGATTTCCCATGGTCTATATGGGCAATAATGCAAAAATTACGTATATTCTTTATATTAGCGGACATCGGTATGCAATAGTCGGTTATTTATATTCCTCTGCTGTAAAAGTTATATCCAGCAGTTTATTTTTTTGTGAAGCACTGTACCAGATATATTCAAAACTCAAATCATGCGATTTATACAGACGCAGGCTGACATCATTTTTCAACGCATTCAGCATCGTCACACGCATCTGGTCTTTTGCATTCTCCACAGCTGACACATCGTCCAGTTTTCCGGACAGAGTATAGTAATACGTCAGCGTTTGGGAGTTTGCAGAAAAAGTAAGACTGTCCATTCTTATTTCTGGTTGCAACTGTTTTGGGCAGTTCTTTCTGGTATATTCTTTCGCCTCGCGCAGACAGCGGTCAGAAAAATTCTCCTGACAGGCAGAAAATACCAGTACCAAAGACACAAAGAATATAAATAGACAGGTCTTTTTCATTATTCTGGTTTCATGTTGGTATAGACATTCTGAACATCCTCGAAGTCTTCGAGTTTTTCTATCATCTTGTCTATAGTCTCACGCTGTTCTGGAGTAACGTCTTTAAGGTCGTTAGGTATGTAAGTAAACTCACCACCTACACCTTCAAATCCTTGTTCCTCAAGATGTTTCTGTATAGCACCGAAACTCTTAGGGTCTCCATATATCGTCAGTGTACCTTCTTCCTCATCCTCATCATATTCATCTTCTACACCATAGTCAATAAGGTCAAGGATGAGTTCGTCCATATCTACACCGTCTTTCTTACGGAACGTGAACACACATTTATGGTCGAAAAGGAAAGACAGACTGCCCTGTGTTCCCATATTACCATCAAATTTATTAAATACTGAGCGCACGTCACCAACAGTACGTGTAGGATTGTCGGTCAGCGTATCAACAAAGATGGCAACTCCATGAGGTCCATATCCCTCGTATGTCATTGTCTTGTAATCACTCTGATCCTTTCCTTGTGCATTCTTTATTGCGCGTTCGATATTGTCTTTCGGCATGTTTTCACGCTTTGCAGTAGCGATGATGGAACGCAGTGTAGGATTGGTGTCTGGGTCAGGACCGCCAGCCTTCACAGCGATAGCTATCTGTTTTCCGATTTTCGTAAACGTGCGAGCCATGTGCCCCCATCTCTTCAGTTTTGTCGCTTTGCGATATTCAAAAGCTCTTCCCATGATGTTTATTTATTTTAGATTTTTATTTACAACGTCACACTCACCTCCTATCCCTCATAGAGGTCCTGGCGATGAGTTTTTATCATCTTATCTCAATTCTGCCCCTAACTGTTTTTTAAGGTTGTTGATGAGATTATTCATTATTGCATCTATCTTCTTGTCATTAAGTGTAGCACTGTCATCTTGCAATACAAAGTTCACAGCATAACTCTTTTTGCCTTCAGGCAGGTTTTTACCTTCATAGACATCAAACAACGAAACCTGTTTAAGCAGTTTTCTTTCAGTCTTATGTGCAACATCTTCCACCTGTGCAAAATCCACACTGTTGTCAAGCAACAAAGCCAAGTCACGACTTACCGCAGGATATTTGCTTATCTCACGGAATGACACAGTATTCTTCTTAGTTGCCTTCATCAGCAGAGTCCAGTTCAAATCAGCGTAATACACCTTATTTATTATGCCGAACTTCTTCTGTATAGCATTGTTCACGATTCCCATCTCAGCAAACACCTTTCCGCCTCTGTTCTTGATGACAAGACCTTTGACGAAAACATCATTTTGAGAAGGCTCCGTAACCACACTGTCCTCTTTTATGCCTATTCGCACAAGGATATTCTCCACATGTGCTTTCAGCATATAGAACGATGTTTCTTCGTTCTTATGAGCCCAACTGCCACTGATGTTCATGCCTGTCAGCCACAATCCCAAATGTTTCTCCTCTGAGTAGGAATTTGTGTTAGCCATTGCATCATTAACTTGTTCGCTCGTTGACTTAAAATAACAATTGCCAAATTCAAACATTCTGAGGTCTGCATTCTTACGGTTGGCATTGTACGCAATGCTCTCCAAACCACCGAACAACAATGTCTGACGTAACACACTAAGGTCTGCACTAAGCGGATTCATCAAATGCACGCAACGGTCTTCTGGATAAGTGTCAGTATCATAATAAGCACTCTTTGTCAGAGAGTTATTCATTATCTCATTAAATCCAGCCCCTACCAGTTGTTCACTTACAAGATTTTCTGTCTTATGTTTTCTATCTTCCTCTGTCTTTATTGTCAGAGAGCTCTTCAAGGTAGTAGGGATTTCCACATTATTATATCCATATATGCGAAGGATATCCTCTACCACATCACAAGGACGCTGCACGTCAACTCTGTAGGTAGGTATCTCCAACTTCAGTCCTTCAGCAGTCTCGTCCAGCACTTTCATCTCCAGAGATTCTGCAATGCTCTTTATCTTATCATGCTCTATCTCCTTACCGATGATATTCTTAACATATTCATATTGCAGTTCTACTTGTACTGGTTTTATTGCCTCTGGATAAACATCAACGATTTCCATTGACACCTTACCACCAGCCAGTTCTTTACATAGCAAGGCTGCCTGCTTTAGAGCATAGATGACACCATTAGGGTCAACACCGCGTTCAAACCTATAACTTGCATCCGTTGACAGACCATGGCGGCGTGCACTCTTCCTTATCCATGTAGGAGTGAAATACGCACTTTCCAATACCACGTTACGCGTTGTACCGTACGTACCACTACCCTTTCCGCCAAAAACACCGGCAATGCACATGGCATCTTTGGTATTGCATATTGCCAAATCCCTTTCCGACAGTTTATGTTCTTCGCCGTCAAGAGTAACAAATGGTGTGCCTTCCGGCATTGTCTTCACCACAATCTCGTTACCCTCCACCATATCGGCATCGAAACAGTGCATCGGCTGACCGTATGCAAACATTATATAATTGGTAATATCAACGATATTGTTTATTGGACGAAGTCCTACCGTTGTGAGACGTCTCTTCAACCATTCAGGACTCTCCTTAATGTCACAGTCGGTAATCGTTACGGCAGCATAGCGCGGACAGGCTTCAGTATTCTCAACTCTGACCTTTATCTCACAGTCGTGGTTATCCACCTTGAACGCATCACACGATGGTATGTGTAGAGCAGTCTTCTTACCATTGCTCAACATCCACGCATACAGGTCACGGGCAACACCGAGATGTGAAAGACCGTCAGCACGGTTTGCAGTGATGTCCACCTCTATCAGCCAGTCGCTCTCAAGATTATAGTATTCCGCAGCTGTCATCCCCACCTTTGCATCCTCAGGCAAGACGATGATACCATCATGAGAGGTTCCAACACCAATCTCATCCTCAGCGCATATCATACCATTTGATTCCACGCCACGCAGTTTTGATTTCTTTATCACAAACTCCTTGTCGCCATCATATAGCACACAACCTAAGTCTGCCACTATCACCTTCTGACCTGCTGCCACATTTGGAGCACCGCAAACTATCTGAGAAGGAGTATCCTTACCCAAGTCAACGGTAGTCACATGCAGATGGTCACTGTCGGGATGTTCTTCACACGTCAGCACCTCACCCACATATAGTCCTTTCAGTCCACCTTTTATAGACTGTACTTCTTCCAATGCGTCCACCTCCAGACCAGTAGATGTCAGAGCATCAGCCACCTCCTGCGGAGTCATATCAAAATCAACAAAATCCTTGAGCCACTTATAAGATATATTCATAATCTCTTTATGCTTTTTTCAAAACGCTTACAAAATTAATCTAAATCAAGGATAGAAACAAAAAATAACACAACTATTTTCCACAAATCTACATCTTCATCATATCAGCCCGACACAGACGACATAGATTAGAACAAGGCAAAGCCCCCGTCAGTCCTAAAAGTACCACATAATAAAAATTGTTCTAATCATTTATTCAAATGCTCCGCACCATTATTTGCGATGGGTGGCTCAACTATTTGCGATGGGTGGCACAACGATTTGCGATGGGTGGCACAACGATTTGCAAAGGGTGGCACGATGATTTGCAATGGGTGGCACGATGATTTGCAATGGGTAGCCTCATTAGAAATAATGGGCAGAGTCAATATTAGTGTCGGGCAGGTCATGTATAAGTGCTCCGTAGAGTCAAGCATCACAAAGAATGGCTCTATGCGTCACAAACAATGGCTCTATGCATCATAATGAATGGCTCTACGCGTCATAAAGAAATGGTCGAAACTTCATAAAGAAATGGCTGAAACTTCATAAAGAATTGGGCGGAACTTCATAAACATTTCACCGAAACTTCGTGAAGATTTTCGATTTCTTAGTGAAGTGTTGAGCAAACCAAGAGCAGAGAAAACACCTTTTCTATGCCGAGGTGCAGCCAACACTGCGGAAACGAAGTTTGCGAAGTGTTGGCACTAACTTTGGCTGCGCCTATTTGCACTAACTTTGGCTACGCCGAAATTAGGCTGCATCAAGACAGAAACAAAAACTTCGTTTTAACGGTTTTTCTTTTTTGAAATCATCAGAGTAAACTCTATGCTTTCTAAAAATAAAAATCTAAAATAATTACATTATTTTTTGTTTCTGTCCTTGATTTGCACTAACTTTGCAGAGAATAAAAAATCGTCATAGCAGATGAACAAAAAAATTATAATATGCATAGTGCTTGTGATGGGCGTTCTCTCTAGAGGGTATGCACAGAGTGGCACTAACTCCCCTTATAGCATGTATG
>JAGHTI010000057.1 GCA_018065415.1 Candidatus Equicola stercoris | reverse complement strand
ATATAAGGTATGGTAAGTTATAAAGAATTAGGTCTGGTAAATACCAGAGAAATGTTTGCTAAAGCAATCAATGGCGGTTATGCTATCCCTGCATTTAATTTCAATAACATGGAACAGTTGCAGGCTATCATCAAGGCTTCATCAGAACAGAAATCACCTGTCATATTGCAGGTATCAAGTGGTGCACGCAACTATGCTAACCCAACTCTTCTGCGCTACATGGCACAAGGTGCTGTAGCATTTGCAAAGGAACTCGGTTGTGAACATCCAGAAATAGTGTTGCATCTTGACCATGGTAACAGTTTTGAAATTTGCAAAAACTGTGTTGACCTTGGTTTCTCATCAGTGATGATAGATGGCAGTTCTCTCCCTTATGATGAGAATGTCGCTCTCACAAAGCTGGTTGTAGAATACGCTCATCAGCACGATGTCACAGTTGAAGGCGAACTCGGAGTCTTAGCTGGTGTTGAAGATGAAGTTGCTGCAGAGGAATCACATTATACAAAACCAGAAGAAGTCATTGACTTCACATCTAAGACTGGCGTTGATTCTTTGGCAATATCAATAGGTACATCTCATGGTGCATACAAATTCAAACCAGAACAATGCACACGCGATCCAAAGACAGGAAAACTCGTTCCTCCTCCATTGGCATTCGATGTTCTTGATGAAATCATGGAAAAATTACCAGGTTTCCCTATCGTATTGCACGGTTCTTCCTCTGTACCACAGGAATATGTTGACATCATCAACCAGTATGGAGGCAAACTGCCTGATGCTGTAGGCATCCCAGAAGAACAGTTGCGTAAGGCTGCAAAGAGTGCTGTATGTAAAATAAACATCGACTCTGACTCACGTCTTGCATTTACTGCTGCCGTACGTAAGGTATTGGCTGAAAAACCAGCAGAATTCGACCCTCGTAAGTATTGTGGTCCTGCACGTGATTTGATGGAGGAACTCTATACTCATAAGATTATTGACGTATTAGGATCTAACGATAAATTGGCAAAATGATAGTTTCTTTCTCAAATCAGACGTGTTTTATGTTAAATAAAGTTAAAATTAAATGATACACGTATTGTAATTGGGATTTTTATTTAATTTTGCAAAAACAAGATTATTGTATTTAACTTTTTTACTAATTATTAACACTTTAAATTTTTACAGAAATGAAAAAATTGGCAAACCAACTCGCAGAACTTTGTGGCGCAGTTATCGCTGACATCGAAAAAGTAGAAACTAACAAGGCTGCTGCTGCTCGTGTACGCAAAGCTACTCTCGAAATCGCAAAGGTAGGTAAGGAATTCCGTAAGGCTTCCATCGCTGCTGCTAAGAAGTAATACTTTCTTAAAAGATAGAAAAAAGAACTCAGCAAAATGAGTTCTTTTTTTTTGCACATACTCTATCTTTCATCTCGGTTTTGCCAAAAACATAAAAATATGTAATTTTGCATCTGTTATTAAAAATCAAAAATGGGAAAAATTATTCTTACCGGAGACCGTCCGACAGGCAAACTGCATTTAGGACATTATGTAGGCTCTTTAAGAGGAAGAGTAGAACTACAGAATGAAGGTGGTTATGACCGCATGTTTGTTTTCATTGCTGATGTGCAAGCACTCACTGACAATGCCGACAACCCTGAGAAGATTCGTCAAAACATCATGGAAGTAGCACTCGACTACCTTTCTGTTGGTCTGTCTCCAGACAAAGTCACATTCTTCATACAGAGTCAGATACCAGAGCTGTCTGAACTCACTCAATATCTGATGAACCTTGTCACCGTATCACGACTGCAACGCAACCCGACAGTAAAGACTGAGATTAAGATGCGCAACTTTGAAGCCAACATCCCTGTAGGTTTCTTCTGTTACCCAATATCACAGGCTGCAGACATCACATTGTTCAAGGCTACCACCGTCCCTGTTGGAGAAGACCAGAAACCAATGCTTGAACAGACACGCGAACTGGTACGCAGTTTCAACAACGTATATGGAGAGGTGCTGGTGGAACCAAACATCTTGTTACCTAAAAACCAAGCTTGTCTGCGTCTTCCAGGTACCGATGGTAAAGCAAAGATGAGCAAATCACTTGGCAACTGCATCTATCTCTCTGACGACAAGAAAGAAGTAGAGCGCAAAGTGAAAAGCATGTACACAGACCCTGAACATCTTAACATAGAAGATCCCGGACACGTAGAAGGCAACTGTGTATTCACATACCTTGATGCATTCTGTAAAGATGAAGATTTCGCCGAGTTCTTGCCAGAGTACAAGAATCTTGACGAGATGAAAGAACATTACAGACGTGGAGGTCTTGGAGACATGAAATGCAAGAAATTGCTCATGAAAGTATTGGAAAAAGAACTCGCTCCTATCCGTGAACGTCGTCATCAATATGAACAGAACATACCAGAGGTCCTCGACATATTAAAACAAGGTACTGCTTCTGCACGTGCTTTTGCACA
>JAGHTI010000046.1 GCA_018065415.1 Candidatus Equicola stercoris | reverse complement strand
AAGTTTACTTGCATAAAGGCATATACTTAGATACATAACCTCGCAAGAGGCAAGATTTCCTTTGCGAGAAATAAAAAAAAGCGAAACTTTCTCTGCTATAATCAAGATACTGAACTATAATGTATGTATCTCCTCACAGAGTTTTTAGTATAAGTTAAGCTCGGGTGACCTGAAAGTTGCATGTGCGTAGGTAGAATTTGCAAATGCGGTCACTCGTATTTTCTATTTCGCTTAGTTGCATCATCAATTTAGACTGGTTTCATCATCAATTTCGGTTGTACACACCACCAATTGCGGTTGGGTGCATCAGCATTTGTGGTAGCTAACATCAACATTTGCGGCTGCTGACATCTGCATTTACGGCTGCTGACATTTGCAAGAATGGTCGCTCGCAAATGTTTTTAAACTCTCGCAGCAATAATAAAGACAAAAAAGATAGCACTTGTAATTTGCAAATATTTTGTTGTATTGAATACATTTTGTGAAAATATGAAACAAAGGCATTTTATTGAAAAAAATTTGTTGAAATAGAAATAAAAAAAACGGGTAACTCGTTGTGGTGAGCTACCCTTTTACGGTTTTGAGGTTTTACATGACAATCAGTCAATCAATCCTCTACCTTTTAGGAATGCGGTGTTGTCTGGTTCACGACCTGCAAAGGTGCGATAGAGAGTCATCGGCTCTTCACTGCCGCCTTTCTCGAGGAATGTCTCCTTGAACTTCTTTGCAAGGTCTTTGTTGAAGACATTGCCCGTTGCCTCAAAGAGTGAGAAGGCATCTTTGTCAAGTACTTCTGCCCACAGATAACCATAATAGCCTGCAGCGTAGCCACTGGAGAAGATATGATTGAAATATGTCGTGCGGTAACGAGGTCCTATCTCCGGTATCAGTCCCATTTCCTTACAAACTTGTTGTTCAAAGGAGTCAATATCAAGTCCTTCGACACTTTCCAATTCGTGCCATTTCATATCAAGTATCGATGCTGCACAGAGTTCGGTGGTCATAAATCCCTGATTGAACTTCAAAGAGTTGTTGATTTTATCCACGAGTTCTGTCGGTATCACCTTGCCCGTATCTTTATGGAAAGCATATTTTGCCAACAATGACGGCTGGAAAGCCCAGTTTTCGTTGAACTGTGAGAACATCTCAACGAAGTCACGTTTCACATTTGTTCCGCTTACAGAGAGATAATGACATTGCGTGAGCAATCCATGTAGAGCATGACCGAACTCATGGAACACAGTCTGCACCTCGTCGATGGTAAGATATTCTTCAAGGTTGCCCACGTTGACGATGATTGGGCGCACCATGTTGCCAGACGCATCGACATACTGTTCACGAATGGCATTCATCCATGCGCCACCTCGTTTGCTAGAACGAGGTAGATAGTCGGTGGTGAAGATGCCGAGAAGTGAGCCGTCATCGGCTGTCACCTTATACGTAGTGACGACGTCTGGATTATAAGACGGTACGTCTTCCAGTTTTTCCATATTCACACCGTAGAGTTCCTTTGCTGCCGTAAAGATACCCTTGACGACGTTTTCAAGTTTGAAATATGGTTTTGTCAAGTCTTCATTGAGGTCATACTTCTGCTTACGCACCTTCTCTGCATAGTACCACCAGTCCCATGGCTGTATGGTAGAACCCGCAGGAACCTTACCAGCTGCGATGTCCTCATTCATTAGTGCCTGCATGTCAGCCAGTTCTTCCTTTGCCTTTGCTACAGAAGCCTTCATGATGTCGGCGAGAAAAGTATCGACAGTCTCTGGATCGTGTGCCATCTTGGTTTCAAGGATATAGGATGCAGGATTCTTGTATCCCATAATCTTTGCCTTTTCAATACGCAACTTCATCACGTCAAGGATGAGTTGTCGGTTGTCGTTCTTGTTGCCATTATGTCCACGCATGGTGTAAGCCTGCAACATCTGCTGACGCAGAGCGCGGTCTTCTGTGGTTGTCATGGCATTAGGATAGTCGGAAACACTTATTCCAAACTTCTCCTTGAAGGCATTGCTTTCAGCAAGAATGTTGTTGCCTATTGTCTGAATCTTCGCAGCCATGGCAGTATTTATCTCACGAAGTCGGTTTTGCTTATCCTCAGGAAGCCCGATACCATTATGTTCAAAGTCTTCAAAGATTTTTTTCAGCACCATCTGCTGTTCACGCGACAGCTTACTCTGGTCGCCATGATATACAGCCTCAACACGTTTGTAGAGGTCTTTGTTGAAAGCGATATTATCCGAGTGGGCCGTCATGAGAGGTATTGCCTCTTCCATGACGGAATCAAGTTCTTCCGAGCGGTCAGTTTCCACAATGTTATACAACACCCCTGCCACCTTCTGCAACAGTCCTCCCGACAGTTCATAAGGAGCAATAGTGTTTTCGAAAGTAGGTGCTTCCGTATTGGATGTTATCGCATCAATTTCTTTCTGCTGTTCTTCAATCCCAGCCTTGATAGCAGGAATGTAATCAGAGGTTTGAATCTCATCAAACGGAGGGATGCCATAAGGTGTGTCCCACTCCGTCATGAACGGATTTGTACGCGTACATGCTGTCATTGTCATAATAGTCAATAAGATAATAACTGTTTTTTTCATAATAATATAGGTTTTACGGTTGTGACGTTCTGAGGTTCTGAGGTTCTGAGGTTCTGAGGTTTTGCACTTCCGAACTTCTGAACTTCTGAACTTCTTTACCCTCCATATTTTATTCTATTCTCTTTCCGATGCGAAATTACACTTTTTTCTCTAAAAAACAAAAAGGAGTTCCTTTTGAGAACTCCTTCTGCGGTGCGTACGGGACTCGAACCCGTGGCCTCCTGCGTGACAGGCAGGCATTCTAACCAAGCTGAACTAACGCACCTTCTGCCTTTAAGCGGATGCAAAGGTAAGCATTTTTTTTATTCCCACAAATTTTTTTAAAACTTTTTTTTATCAATTATCACATCGTTAGGTGTGATGATGGTGTTTGACTTATTGTTGTATGTGCCTAACTTTATTTTTGGATGCGGATTCTCCGACATGATATTGAGGATGTTTTCATAAGAGAACGACGAGGTGTCATAAACCACGTAAGTGAGGACGTTGGTATTGATTATATCCATATGTTCATGATGTCCACGTGGCATGGTGCAGTCGTTGCCCACTATGGAGCCTGCACTGAGTCCATAGGTTTCGGCAAGCGTAAAGCATTCGTCTATCATCTGCTGACTGCCTATAAAGATGTATTCCACTTCTTCACGTATCATAGGAAGCAGTCCCAGTTGTTTCTTCATCTGGTGGCATTTCAACGTAATGAAGGCTATCACTGCCTTGAATACTATGGCGATGCTTATCGGCCATGTATACAGAAAACTGCGGTGTCCGTAATACTTCCGGAAGAAGATGAGCATTGCCTTGTAGAAGATATGAACATAGCGAAAACTCGTCTTGCGCGTGCTCTCGCCTTTGTAGTGTAGTATCTTCAATGGCAGATACCAGTTCTGATAATCATTTTTCAGCAGACGATACGACAGGTCTATGTCTTCACCATACATGAAGTACGAGGTATCGAAGAGTCCAGTCTTTGCCAATGCTTCACGGCGTAGGAGGCAGAAGGCTCCGCTGATAATCTGAATCTGACATGGTTCGTCTTTCGGAAGGTATCTCATGTAATAGCGTGAATCCTTGCCTATCATCTTGAGGAATGACACCATCACGGATGGTATGGCACGACGTGATTCTGGGGCAAACATGCCGTCGGCGGCATGCATCTCCACTCCCACTCCACCGGCATCTCTATGTGCATCCATAAAGTCGAGTGCATCTTTGATGACGTTTTCACCGATGAAGGTGTCGGGGTTCAGCAGCAGTATGTATTCTCCCTTTGTCTTGTTTATGGCATAATTGTTGCCTTTTGCAAAACCAATGTTATGCAGTGACGATATGAAATTCACCGTAGGGAAACGGAGTTTTAGATATTCCACCGACTCATCTTTTGAATGGTTGTCAAAGACAAATATCTCCTTATCCATCCCAGCCGTCGCCTTCAACACCGAATGCAGGCATTGTTCAAGGTAGAATTTCACATTGTAACTGACTATCACTACTGATATTTTCATTTCTTCACTGTTAGGATATAAATCATTGACAAAACAGTTATCGCTGCAAGGTAGAAGAACGACGGGTTATGGTTGAAAACGAGATAGCATATCACGTTTGCCACAACAGGCACTGCAAGTAACACAGACTGTACAATCTTCAAGTTCTTTCCTGTCAGGGTTTTGTTCAAATCTGGCAATTTGTATGCCAATGGTATTTCACACAATGTGAAAAGAACCATCATCAGTTCCATAAAAATTTCTATATTCATTGTCTTCCATCATATTTTATTCTGTTAGCAATAGACCGACCTAATGTCAGTTCATCAGCATATTCCAATTCGTCACCTACAGATATTCCGCGTGCTATGGCAGAGAAATGCAACGATGCGGCTTTCTCTAATTTTTCCAACTGACGGAATACGTAGAATGCTGTAGTATCTCCTTCCATTGTGGAACTAAGAGCAAATATAATCTCTTTTATATCGTCCTCCTCCACGCGTTGACATAGTGACTGTATCTCCAGTTCGCTTGGTCCTATGCCGTCCATAGGAGAAATCAGTCCACCCAGCACATGATACAAACCGTTATACCGCATGGTATTCTCAATCGCCATCACGTCCTGTATATTTTCCACGACACAAATGGTAGAAGCGTCCCGACGAGCATCAGAGCATATAGGGCAGATATCTGTATCTGAGATATTATGACACACCTTGCAATGCTTTATTTCTTTCTTCAACTGCAAGAGTGATGCTGTCAATGCCTCTATACCATCATCGCTGTTCCGCAACAGATGCAGTACAAGACGTAAGGCGGTCTTGCGTCCTATACCCGGCAACTTTGCCATTTCATTAACTGCCTTAGACAGTAGTTGTGATGATAGTTCCTGTGACATGATTTTTTGCGGTTTTACGGTTTTACGGTTTTGCGGTTATCGTTATCGTTATCGTAGGCGGAGCCAATGACTTTATTTGTTTTTTCTATGAAGTCAAGTATCTCTTCCCGTCCTTCACGTTTCTCACTACTGGTTACAAAATATGGAGGCAGTTCTTCCCACGTTTCGGACAATACCTTACAATACTCTTCAACATTTGTTTTTACCCGCAATCGAGATAGTTTGTCTGCCTTTGTAAATACTATACAGAAAGGTATTCCCATCGTGCCAAGCCAGTTGATGAATTCAAGGTCTATCTTTTGCGGAGCAAGACGGACATCAACAAGCAGAAAGACACATGCCAACTGTTCCCGTTGCAAGATATAGCCCTGAATCATGCGGTCCAGTTTTTCTATCTCTCTTTTTGAACGTTTTGCAAAACCATATCCCGGAAGGTCAACAAGATACCAGTCGTTGTTGATGATATAGTGATTTATCAGCATTGTCTTGCCGGGTGTTGAAGATGTCTTTGCAAGATGACTGTTTCGGCAGAGCATGTTTATGAGAGAAGATTTTCCCACATTACTCCTCCCGATAAAGGCATATTCCTCTTTTGTGTCTTTCGGACACATTGATACCATAGGACTGCTTATGACAAATTCTGCTTTTTTTATTTCCATACTGACGTTCTGAGGTTCTACGGTTAAGAGTTTAAGAGTTTAAAAGTTTAAAGGTTTAAGAGTTAATCTGCTCCCTCCCTTGAGGGGGCGGAGAACTTCAAGTGTTCTCTGCTTGCTCCGAAGGAGTCGAGCGAAGCGAGGGCTGGGGAGAGGCTGGTTCTTCCACTTCTTCTAAGTGATAAGGAATTATCTGTTTTCCGAGCATTCGGCAACCGTCAGAAGTAATCAGAATATCATCTTCAAGTCTGATACCTCCGAAATCACGATATTGCTCAATCTTGTCATAACAGAGGAAGTCTTTATGTAATCCTTCCGCTCTCCATCTGTCGATGAGTGCAGGAATGAAATAAATGCCCGGTTCATCTGAAAGCACAAACCCTGGCTTCACCCTTCTGCCACAACGCAGACAGTCGGTGCCAAACTGCGTTGACGGTGACACCTCGTCATCAAATCCCACATAGTTCTGTCCGAGTCCTTCCATATCGTGCACGTCCATTCCTATCATGTGACCAAGTCCATGAGGCAGGAACAAAGCATGTGCACCAGCCTGCACAGCGTCTTCTGTGTTGCCCTTCATGAGTCCCAGTTCCTTGAGACCTTCTGTCATCTTACGGCATACATCAAGATGCATATCAAGCCATTTCATCTCTGGACAGGCTTTTTCAACGACCAAGTCATGACACGCCTCTACAATGCTGTATATTTCACGCTGTTTCTGAGTAAAATGCCCACTGATAGGGACCACACGAGTATGATCGGAACAATAGTGGTTTATGGTTTCTGCTCCAGCGTCACAAAGCAACAAGCGTCCTTCTTTCAGAGGAGTAAGGGAAGGAGAACCGTGGAAAATCTCTCCATGTTGTGTGACAATGGAAGGGAAAGACACCATAGAACCATAGCTCTCTGCTATGCCTACAATCTGCCCTTCAATATACTTCTCTGTCACACCCGGCTTTGCCAGTTTCATGGCTGTAGTATGCATCAAATAACCAATCTCAATGGCACGTTCCATCTCCTCTATTTCCTCATCAGTCTTAACAGAACGCATGCTGACAACTGCTTTTATGAGTTTTATGCTTGCCTGTGCTGACACCTGTGACGGATGGACACCCAAAAGGTCACCGAGCTTTATCATGATGTCATGACGATAAGGAGGAAGGAAATGTATCTGTTTTCCTTTTACCAACCCCTGCAATGTCTCCAGCGGTGCAGAATTGGAGATTCCCACTTCTTCTGCCAAATCTTTTACAGAAGGTACTATACCTGTCCAGATGATGTCCTCTATATCAACATCATTTCCCAACAGATACTCTTTATCATCATCCACATCAATGATGCCTATGAGGTTTTCCTGATTCTGTCCGAAATAATAGAGAAAAGAACTATCCTGACGGAACTTGTAGGTGTTCGATGGATAGTTTGCTGGGCTGTCACTATTTCCAAAGAACAGCAACAAACCTGTACCCATCTTCTTCTTCAACTCATCACGACGTGCAATGTAAGTCTCCTTTGTAAACATGATTTTATTACGGTTTTGAGGTTTTACGGTTAAGAGTTTAAAAGTTTATAGTTTAAAGGTTTAAGAGTTAATCTGCTCCCTCCCTTGTGGGGGCGGAAAACTTCAAGTGTTTTCTGCTTGCTCCGAAGGAGTCGAGCGAAGCGAGGGTTGGGGTGAGGCTTCCTTTCGGTTCAAACGACGGCATCAACTGCAATTTGAACAGATTTTGCTTATGTCTGCGGTCTATAAGGGCCTTGTGTTCTTTATCATCTATGACTCCTGTACGGATATAACGATCTAGTTCTGCATAAGTAAATCCCAGATTATCCTCATCGGTCTTGCCCACGAGTCCGTCCGATGGTGTCTTGTCCACCAAGTCGTGAGGCAGTCCTATCGCCTTGCCTATCGCCTTCACCTCCTGAACAGTAAGATGTGACAACGGACTGAAATCACCGACAGAATCACCATAACGTGTTGAATAGCCTATCCAGTCTTCCGACAGATTGCAAGTGTTCACTACCCTTCCGTTCTCACTCTGCGACACTGCATATACCGTTGACATTCTGATACGCGGTGCAAGATTTATCTTTGTTTGGTCGGAGAGGATGATGCCATGTGATGTCATCTCTTTCACCAGTGCATTGTATGATTCTGCTATGTTTATCTCGTAATGGCGTATCCCGAGAAACTGACATACTCGCCGAGAGTCTTCAATATCTGCCTGAATACCATTCGGCATCAGCACTCCCACCACCCTATCTTTTCCGAGAGCCTTTACACACAATCCGGCAGCAACAGTAGAGTCTTTTCCACCACTTATACCGAGTACAGCATTGCAGTTCGCACCGTTTTCTTCAAACCACTGCCTTATCCACATCACCAGTTCGTCGGTAACAGTCATCACGTCAAAATCTTTCATGTAGTCTTCCATAGCATAGTGTTTTAAGGAATTATAAACGAGGAGTCACCATAACTCAAGAAACGGAATTCATGCGAAAGTGCATAATCATATATCCTGCGCCAGTCGCCATGCACGAAAGCACTGACGAGTAGCAACAATGTACTCTTTGGTTGATGGAAATTCGTTATGAGCATTTTTACGATTTTATACTCATATCCCGGAGCAATGATGATTTGTGTTGAAGCATGCAAAGCCGAAAGCCCTTTCTTATCCATATAGTCAAGTAATGCACACAAAGAATCCATAGGAGTTATATTTTCTTTCGTGACATCCTTTTCGTATGGTTCCCATTGACTGACATGCAGTTGAGAACCGATGATATCTGGTTCATTTATAATCTTTACTCCTAGATAATACAGCGATTCCAATGTACGTACCGAAGTTGTTCCCACTGCCAACGCACAGCACTCATGAGCAATAATCTTTTCCACCGTTGATTTATTGACACAGAAATATTCTGTATGCATATCATGTTCTTCGATAGTCTTGCTCTTCACTGGTTTGAAGGTACCTGCTCCCACATGTAGAGTCACCTCTTCTCGGTCAAGGTGCAACTTTTCCAATTCATCCAGTACCTCCTTAGTAAAATGCAGTCCGGCAGTAGGTGCCGCCACGCTACCCTTAATCTTACTATATACGGTTTGGTATGTCTGCTTATCACTCTCTACCGTTTCCCTATTGAGATATGGAGGGATAGGCAATTCTCCTACCTTATCTATGAGTTCGGTGAAATTATATGGTACTTCTTCCTCTCCATCTTGTGACACTTTGACATACTTCCAGTGAAACTCTATGAGATAACCTGTACCATAAGAACCTTTGTTCTCCGCTGTCACTTCCAGATGGTCATCTCCTACGTTTACATTCATTGTAAGCAAACCGTCTTTCCATTTTTTCAGGTTCCCCACAAGGCACACCCACTCACAGGTGCCTTCTGTTTGAAACATCTGTTCATAATCAGATGGTGCATAAGGTTCAAGCAGAAATATCTCTATCTGTGCACCTGTATCTTTATGGAAGTGCATACGAGCCTGGATGACTCGTGTATTGTTGAACACCATCAGTGTTCCTTCTGGGATGTATTTCGGTAGATTCTTAAAAACATCTTCCGACACTGGATTGGATTGATGATACAACAACAGTTTTGACTCATCACGTTTCTCCTTCGGATACTTTGCGATGCGACTGTCAGGCAATTCGTAGTCGTAATCAGATATTTCTATATTTTTTGTGTCTATCATATTCTTTCAATATTTTTCTTCATCACCCAACCACGCTTGCCATCAGCAAGACGTACCTCTTTCCAATCTGTCATAGAATCATCTATGACTCTTACCTTCGTTCCCTCATGGATGACGAACAGATCGGTACCATTCTGTGCCGGCGTACTCTTGACGGACGCTGCTGCCGACATCACCACTGCATCATTTCGGTTTTCCAGCATGTCACTTTGATGATATGCAAAGATGTTGGATAGTACGAAGACTGCAAACATCATGATGCTACCAAAGAAACCAATCCTGCGAATCCATACATTACTTATCATCAGATACAATAAGAATAGTGCCAGTGCAAGTCCGAAAGCCACGATGCCAATGTTTGCCCAACCGTCCACTGAAGTCCAATTGAGCATGGTGCGATACCATGATATGAAAAACATCTCTCCTTCCGGCACTATGCGGTCTATGGTCTTTGTTCTGACCAGTTCCAGATTGAAACGTATATCTTCATCTCCTGGGTCGAGGAGATGTGCACGTTCATAGTTCAATACAGCACGCGGTATGTTACCTTCACGATAATAAGCATTGCCCAAATTATAATACAGTACTGCATTTTCTCCCTGTTTCACCAGTGACTCATACAAACGTATTGCAGTCTTATAATCCTCACGAACAAAGGCGGTATCAGCCTCAGCCTTAGTCTGTGCCGATAGCGTCATGAGTCCGAATGCAGAAAACAGCACCATCATCAGGAATATCCTCATAACAGACTGCCTTCCAACTTTCTTGTTTCCGTTTGAAACAGATCGCATGCCCTTTTCAATACTTGTTATTGCCGTGGCAGCAGAGTCGTATGTCTTGTTCATGTTTCCTTGTTTATCTCCTGGTGCGAAACGTGCAAACTCACAATCATTGAGAGCCCCATTGAACAAACTTATGAGTTCTGCATCAATGTCCGCACTCATGAATTTATCACTTATGTTCTCTTTTGTCAAGTCTTCCACTGGCATATTCAGTTTGTCACCGGCATACCCCAACAATGCTTTCATCACCTCATCATAGAAAGCAGCATCATTCGGATTTTCCCGACTGTCCATTATCTGCTTTGCTTTCTTCAATCGCTTCACAGCCACCTTGTTTGCTTTCTTTCCACGTTGTTTTGCAACATTCGCAGCCTCGATGGCATGATTGCGGAATACTATCAGCAAGATAATGAACAGTACTGACAACCCCGTTATCCATATCCAATATGCAACACTGCCGAAGAAGACATCCTCTTTTCTGTTATCTACATTGTCGCGTTTTATAAATCTAATATCTTTGTTAAGCAGTTTCAACGATTCCTGTTCATCTTCTGTCAGTTCTTTTCCCTGCTTGACATCAATGTTGAACGCTTGTGTCTTCACCGTCTTGTAACTCTCAGAAGACGTATCAAAATATGTCAGTTCTATAGGAGGAATGGTAAAAGAACCCTTATGACGTGGCACAGCAAGGAAGTCATAGACAATGTTTCCGCTGACACCATCTTCCGTCAGCGTTGTATTATCCTTCACCTTCGCATCATATCTCTCGAAATCTTTCGGAAAGTCCACGGTTGGCTCTTTTATCAGTTTCATGTTTCCTGTTCCTGTTATCACCACCCTGATGGTAAACGGCATACCAGAACGGATCTCTCCGTCTTCATTTTTTATCAAACTTGCCTTGATGTCAAAGACACCTACCCCACCACAGAAATTCTTTGGACGCTCAGGTAGTGCATCCACCATGATGTCTATTGCTGGAGCCACAATCTTCTTCTTCACCTCACTGTATGCAGCACCACCATTAAAGAAGGCATCCAAAGGGTCTATGTTCATATTCTGTTGTACCACCGTTCCGGTAAAGGTGATACTCGGAATCTTCAGTGCACCCGTCACCTGCGGAAACATCACGTACCTGCTCCACACCACCGTCTTGTAGCGTTTTCCATTATACGTCTCCTCCGACAGACTCTTCTGCTGAGGCAGTTTCACCTCCTGCACATGAAAGTTTTTCAGGTCTGGCATCTTACCATCAAGAGCTGTCAACTCCACTTGAGTATATACCTTGTACGTAAGCAATATCGGTTCCTGTTCATGCACCCTCTTCTTGTTAGCACTCACACGGATAAACAAATCGTTCCCTGAAACCCTGCTTCCTGACGGTCGCATATCCGCCTGTCCCTGACGTCCCGTCGAAGGCGTTATGTTACCATTGCTACTCGACTGTTGTCCCTTGACAGTTATCGTTATCCTGTTGCTGATTACACTCTGTCCGTTGCACATGCAGCGAGCCGACGGGATAGTGAAGGTGCCTGCCTTGTTCGCAAGTAGCACGTATGTAAAAGTCGTACTCTCATTGCTCGAGGTTTTGCCGTTCACCATCTGGAAACTCGACGACCTGCTCACGCTTGGTCCTATAAGCACCTCAAAGGCATCTGGAGCCGACATCCTCATCTCTGATGCATCATGCCCAGCAATGGAGTATGCCACCTGAAATCTCTCCCCCACGGCAACCCTCTGTGGTGCCGTTCCCCTCAGCACTGCACCATGAATGCTTACCGCACACAATAAACTTATGTATATGAAAACAAATCTTCGCATTACCAATTTTTCTTTAATTTCCGTTTAGAACCACCCGTCTGCTTAATCTTTTCCTTTGTTGATTTCTCTTGCTGTAGTGCAGCATTGAGCAACTGTTCTGCTGTTTCTTTGCTCATCTCACCCTTCTGTTGTTCAGGTTTATTGTTTGACTTTGGTGGTTGTTGGTCTTGATTTTTATCTTTGTCCTTATTGTTTTTATCGTTTTTATTTTTGTCTTTGTCGTTTTTATTATCCTTATTCTTGTCCTTGTTTTTATCCTTATCGTTATTGTTATCGTTTTGGTTGTTTTTATCCTGATTGTTGTTGTTTTGCTTCTGTTGTTTTTGGCACAGCACGAGATTGTATCTTGTCTCGTCGTCTGATGGGTTTAGGCGTAGGCTTGCCTTGTAGGCTTCTATGGCTTGATTGAAATCTTTTGATGCCTGGCATACCACGCCGATGTTATGATAGATCATGGAACGGCGATGTTTGTCTGTTTCTGTCTTCAAGGCATTGTTGTACTGCACCACTGCCAACGAATCTTTTCCTTGCAACAACAATGCATTTCCCAGATTGTATGCTGCTTGCGGGTTGTTGGCGTTTTTCTCCAGTGCCTTGCGGTAGTTGACTTCCGCCTTGTCATATTTTTTTGCTCTGTACTCTCTGTTTCCCCAACGCACGAAATCTCTGTCTGTCTGTGCCATCATGGTTGATGTGCCGAGGAATAAAAACAGAAGTAACAAGCCCCCTCTGTCTCTCCCTCTCAAGAGGAGATTTTTTGTTCCCTCCCTTATGGGGAGTCTTAGGGAGAGGCTTCCTATTAATATTTCTATTACCAACAGTATCAAGGCTATGAGGGCGAAAGCCTGAAACTGTTCGTTGTACTGGTTGAAGGCTATTGTCTCAAACTCATTCTTTGCCAATTTTTCCAATGCTGCATCAAGACGTGTCTGTGCTATACTGGAATTATCCACATGGATATATTGTCCGCCGCCAGCATGGGCAACCTCTTTACACATAGCAGCATTCAGCCTTGTCATCACCGTATTTCCCTTTTCGTCTTTCAAATAGCCACCGTCAACAGATATTGGAGCACCACCTTCCGAGCCTACACCGAGCACAAATACGCACTGTCCGTTTTTCCTCGCCTTCTTTGCTGCCTCCACAGCCCCACCTTCATGGTCTTCACCATCAGTGATGACAATTATCGCACGTCCTATGTCATCTTGTTGTGAGAACGAAGTTGATGCTATTTCTATAGCACGGGAGATATCTGTTCCTTGTGAGGCAATCATGCCCGTTGAGATATCCGATAGGAACATCTTTGCACTGACGTAATCGGCTGTCAGCGGCAATTGTATGAAGGCATCACCAGCGAAGACGATGAGTCCCACCTTGTCTTCACTAAACTTGTCGATGAGTGTCTCCAACAACATCTTGCACTTCTGCAGACGTGACGGAGTGACATCTTCTGCTTCCATAGAGTTGCTGACATCCAGTGCAATCATTATCTCAATGCCACTACGTTTGTGTGATTCCGTCCTCATTCCCATCTGCGGACGTGCCAACATAAAGATGACGGAAGAAAGGGCAAGCATCAGTATCCAGAATTTCAATTCTCGTTTCAGTCTTGACACATTAGGCATGAGCAATCTCACCAGAGCACTGTCACCGAAACGTGTTATCCTCTTTCGATACAACCACTCTGCCACGAAATGTACGCCGATGCAAACAAACACCAACAGGAACAAATACAAATATGATGATTCAGCAAATCTCACTACGGTAATCTTTTAAGAATGGTCAGTCTTAACAATATCTCTATGACAAGCGACAGGAATGTGAGCAGAGCAAAAGGCATGTAAGCATCATAGTATTTGTCATACTTCTTCACATTGAACTTTGTCTTTTCCAACTTGTCAATATCTCTATATATTTGGCGCAGTTCTCCCGCATTCGTAGCACGGTAGGTCTCACCGTCTGTGGTATGGGAGATGTCCGCCAATGTCTTAGTATCAATCTGTGACTCCACAGGGATATACTCCACATGTCCTCCAACCTGCATAGGATACTGCACTACACCTTCCTTGCCTATGGCGATGGTATAGACTCGTATTCCAAACGATTTGGCAATGTCAGCAGCCGTCATTGGAGAAATGTCTCCTCTGTTGTTACTTCCGTCTGTAAGCAGGATTACCACCTTGCTTTTTGCCTTGACATCTTTCAGTCGTGCAACAGCATTTGATAGTCCCATTCCTATGGCAGTACCGTCTTCTATGATTCCCGATTCTGCCATATCGGTACGCACACTATTGAGCAGATTCAACAATGAGGCGTGGTCTGTAGTCATCGGACATTGCGTAAATGCTTCTCCGGCAAACACGGTAAGTCCTATATTGTCATTTGGACGGTCGGAGATAAATTCTGCTGCAACCTTCTTTGCCACTTCTATGCGGTTTGGATCGAAGTCCATTGACAGCATACTCGTGCTCACGTCAATAGCCATCATGATGTGCACACCTTCCACAGAAGTGTTTCGCCATGAGTTTGACGTCTGCGGTCGTGCCAGAATGATGATGAGCAATGCTATCGTGATACAGCGTAATATGAATGGCAGATGTACCAGTCGCTGTCGCAGACTCTTCGGTGCATGGGCAAGGGCTGTGGTGTCGCTGAGCCGCAACGACGGTTCTGACTTTTCACGCCATAGGAAATACCACACCACATACGGCATCAGCAGTAGCAACAACAACAAATAATATGGATTGGCAAATGTCATGTCAACAAATCAATGATTTTATAAATGAAAAATCCAAGAGCCACAACAGCTCCTACTATTACCACTATTCCCGCTATTCTGAATGCATGATGCAGAATGTTTGTCATCCTGTCATCAGACGATAGTTCTTCTGCGACAACTTCTTCCTTGACAATCTCTTCTGTCTTTGTAGTGTTAACGAACTCCATTGCGTTAACAATGTTCATGTCGTTTTCATTCAGTTGAGTGGTATATTTTGCAAACTTCACCAAGTCGGCTGTCTCAAAAAGCATCTTCAGTTCTCTCATCGCTTCCTCTCTGTCCTGTTCGGATGCAAACGGAGCCGTCATAAGGTGGTTGATAATCTCTCCGGACGTCATCTCCATAGCGTCAAAACCGAAACGTTCCTTGAGATATTTACGCAGAGTATCGGTAAGACGTGTATAATACTCCTTCGTATCTTCTGGTGAATCCGTAAGCGGAGCACTGTCTTTCTTCAGTTCCTCCAGTTCTTGCAGAGCCTTCGTATGAGCAGGAATGAACTTCACAAGTCTGCGTCTGACGAAGATTCGTTTCTTGTTCTTTATCCCTACATACAACAAGACGAGCACTCCCAAGAGCAATGTTATGAGCAGATATAGTTTGCCTACTGGTATCCAATCAGATATTGAAAAAGGATTGTTTTGTATATCCTTGACAGGAAAGAACTGATCCAGTTTTGTCGTATCCACATCTATCGTCAGCACCTTCAATGCCAGTGGGTCGCTCTTGAACTCCTTGCCGTTCACCTTTACTGGCAACGGTGGCAGGGAATAGAGGTTTGCATCAAAAGATGTGAAAGTGTATATCTGCGACAGCACCCTCTTTCCATCCTGTTCTGTAGTGTCAATGGCAGAAATCTCAAGCAGTTCCACATTCGGCAAAACCAATGTATTAGGTTTGAACGGAGGAAACTGTACCTTATCCTTGTAGTCTGACGAAACCCTAAGAGTGACATGAGTCTGCTGCCCCACAAAAATCTGGATAGAGTCAATGGTTGCCTCTACGGTTGTCTTTGCATCTGCACACAACGTTGCAAATAATACACACAATATGAATGTTATCCGTTTCATGCTCTCTTTGCAAACAGCATCAGCAACGATTTGACATAATCGTCACTCGTTGCCACACTGATATTATCCACATTACTCTTGTTGAAAATGTCATTGAGGAAATTCGTATTCTTCACCCAGTTATCATGATGTGCTGCCCTGAGTTTTTTTGAAGACGTATCGATAAACATATCTTTACCTGTCTCAGCATCTCTGACTCGCATCAGTCCCACGTCTGGTAAGTCCACCATTCGTCTGTCATACACTCTGATGGCAATGACATCATGTTTTCTGTTTGCTATCATCAGCGGATTTTTCAATCCGCCGAGGTCTGTATAGAAGTCACTCAATACGAAAGTTGTGCAGGAGCGTTTCATCACATTTGTAAGAAACTCCACGGCAAGTTTCACGTCTGTCCCCTTGTCTTCTGGTTCAAAGTTCAGCATCTCTCTGATGATGTACAGGATGTGCTTACGTCCCTTCTTTGGTGGGATGTACTTCTCTATCCTGTCCGAGAAGAAGATGACTCCAATCTTGTCGTTGTTCTGTATGGCAGAGAATGCCAGTGTTGCCGCGATCTCCGTTACCATATCCTTCTTCATCTGATGCTGCGTACCGAAGTTGAGACTGCCACTCACATCCACAAGCAACATCACCGTCAGTTCACGTTCTTCCTCGAACACCTTCACATAAGGTCTGTGGAAACGTGCTGTCACATTCCAGTCAATGTCGCGAACATCATCGCCAAACTGGTAGTCGCGGACTTCCGAAAAAGCCATACCCCTACCCTTGAAGGCACTATGATACTGTCCGGCAAAGAGATTATTACTCAGTCGCCGAGTTTTTATCTCTATCTTCCTTACCTTCTGTATTAACTCTGCACTATCCATTAAGGCACTTCTACCTTGTTGATGATATTACTTATTATCTCCTCGCTTGTCACATTGCTTGCTTCTGCCTCATAGGTAAGTCCGATACGATGACGCAGCACATCGTGAGCTACAGCTCGCACGTCTTCTGGCACCACATATCCACGGTGTTTGATGAAGGCGAAGGCACGGGCTGCCTTGGCAAGGTTTATGCTGGCACGAGGACTTCCACCGAATCCGATGTGGTCTTTCATCTCCTTAAGGCCATAGCGTTCTGGATAACGTGTAGCAAAGACGATATCAGCAATGTATTGCTCTATCTTCTCATCGATATATACCTGTCGCACCACCTCGCGTGCAGATACTATTTCCTTCGTTGATGTCACAGGAGTGACAACAGGCAACGATTCTTCTATGTTCTCACGGATAATCTTCTTCTCCTCATCGAGAGACGGATAGTCTATTATCACCTTGAGCATGAAACGGTCCACCTGTGCTTCTGGCAGTGGGTATGTTCCTTCTTGCTCTATCGGGTTCTGTGTTGCCATCACGAGGAAAGGTGTCGGCAGGGCAAAGGTTTCGCTACCTATTGTCACCTCATGTTCCTGCATGGCTTCCAGCAACGCACTCTGCACCTTTGCTGGTGCACGGTTTATTTCGTCCGCCAATACAAAGTTGGCGAAGACAGGACCTTTCTTTACCTGAAACTTTTCTTCTTTCTGACTGTATATCAATGTACCGATAACGTCAGCAGGGAGCAGGTCTGGTGTAAACTGTATGCGACTGTAGTCTGCCTCTATCAGTTGTGACAATGTCTTTATGGCAAGGGTTTTTGCCAATCCTGGCACACCTTCCAAAAGGATGTGTCCATCGCTAAGCAGACTTATCAGCAGGGAGTCTATGAGGTGTTTCTGACCGATGATGACACGGTTCATGCCTGTCGTCAGATTGGTCAGAAAAGCACTCTGCTGTTCTATTCTTGCATTCAGTTCACGAATATCTACATTCTCCATATTTTTTTCGGTTTTACGGTTTTGCGGTTATACGGTTTTACGGTATCAACTTTCAAAACCACTTTTTCAGTTTGCCAAGCCAACCGCCGCCAGCATTTTCCATCTTTACCTTCTTTCCAGCATGTCTGTGGTTCACCAACTCTGCGAGAGCCTTCTCTGCGGTAAAATTGAGTTTCTTATGTCCATTGATAGTGACACGTTCTCCCGTATTCACGTCAACGCTATCTCTGTTGGCTACATCTATCACCTTGAACGTACCGAGTCCGTTCATCTTCACCTTACCTTCAGTGTCTATCCCGTTGCGGACAACGGTAAACATTGATTTAACGAAAGCGTATGCTTCCTTTTCCGTCATACCCTTTTTCTCAGCCAATGTGCTTGCCAATTCTTTTAATGAAATCTTCATAATACCGTCGTCTTTAATTGTTAATTTTCTCTTTCATTGCCACTACTGGCTTAAACACTAATTTTGACTTTTCAGGGACATGCATTGCCTGTTTTGTTTCTGGGTTCATGATGGTCCTTGCCTTTTTCTCTTTCACTTCAAACAGACCGAAGTTGGAAATCATCACTGGTTCTCCTTTTTTGAAATTGTCTGCCATGATTTCAAAAACTGCCGTCACGAGGTCTTGAGCCGTCTCTTGCGTCTTGCCGACCGCTTTCGACAAAGTCTTGATAAATTTTTTGTTGTTCATAATAAATAAATTTAAATATGTTGTTTGTTATATTTTTTCCGCATAAAGGTCAAACTCACAGGCATCAACGATTCTCACATCATAGAATTCGCCCACCTTGAGTTGGCTTCCATCGTCTTTTATCAACACCTCTGGATCTACTTCCGGAGATGAATACTCAGACCTTGCCACATAATATCCTCCTTCCTTTGAATCCACTATGACGCGCATCGTGCTACCCACCTTTTCAGCAAGCATCTCTTCCGATATCTTTTGTTGCAAAGCCATGAGCCTGTCCAGACGGCTCTGTTTCACATCTTCTGAAACATCATCTTCGTAATGTTCCGCTGCGTATGTGCCGTCTTCTTCTGAATAGGCAAAGGCACCCATACACTCCAGACGTGTCGTGCGTACAAAGTCCATCAGCTCTTCAAAGTCTTGTTCCGTCTCTCCTGGGAATCCCACCATGAGAGTTGTACGCAGGGCTATCCCCGGCACTTCCTCGCGTATCTTGTCGATGAGTGTCAGTATCTCCTCCTTCGTATTGTGTCTGTGCATCCTCGACAACATGTTGTCAGAAATGTGTTGGAATGGCAAGTCGAGATACTTGCACACATTCTTCCGTTCCCTCATCACCTTCAGCAGGTCCATAGGAAACCGTGTCGGATAGGCATAGTGAAGGCGTATCCACTCCACACCTTCCACATCGGCAATCTTGTCTATCAAGTCTGCAATATGCTGTTTCCCGTCTATGTCGATACCGTAATAGGTCAGTTCCTGAGCTATTACCTGCAACTCTTTCACTCCCTTCTTCACCAGAGCTCGCACCTCATTGAGGATGTCGTCTTCTGTACGCGACTTATGATTTCCCGTCATGATAGGGATGGCACAGTAGGCACATTTCCTGTCGCAACCCTCGCTTATCTTGAGATATGCGTAGTGGCTCGGCGTTGTCACGCACCGTGTGGCAGAAACCTCATCCAGAGATTCATCCACTTCTTTCAAGACACCTTTCCAGTCGAACTTTCCAAAAAACCTATCCACCTGCGGTATCTCCTCCGTCAGTTCTTTGCGGTAGCGTTCTGAGAGGCATCCCATAACATACAAGGACGATATCAGTCCCTTGTCCTTATATGAGGCAAACTGCAAAATGGTATTCACGCTCTCCTCCTTTGCATCGAGAATGAATCCGCAAGTATTTATCACCACCACAGGATGCGTCTTCGCGAGGTCTTCTTCTGTTGGCAACACATCGTCATAATGCATCACCGTACATCCTGCCCCTGCAAACATCCCCATAAGATTCTCGCTGTCAACAAGATTCTTTGAGCATCCGAGTGTTATAATATCTATCTTCAATTTAGTCGTTTATTTAAATACGGTTTTGTCTCTCGCTATTTTTTTTGTCCCTCGCAGAGATTTTTATTTGACAAAAACAAGAAAAACAATTTTAAGTCAAAAGACAAAGGACTACGGTCTAATGTTTGATGGCTATTTGAAAAGTTTTTACTGTTTTTTGCATGAAAGAGAAGAAGCCCCATTCGGGCGATGATGAAGTTGAACAAATTTATCTGTAAGCTTGTCTCACAAGGAAATTTGTTCGGATTCAGCATCAATGGCTGATGATATACAGACATCTTT
>JAGHTI010000033.1 GCA_018065415.1 Candidatus Equicola stercoris | reverse complement strand
TTTGTTGCTGTTTCAATAAGAGCATTACAATTTTCTCGACTATCATAATACTTGTTTTCACTTCCAACAACTATTGATGTCATGCCACTACAACCAGAGAACGCATAATTTCCAATACTCGTCACGGAATTACCAATTGTCACTGATGTCAAGCCACTACAATCAGAGAATGCAGAATTTCCAATACTTGTTACAGAATTAGGAATTGTTATTGATGTCAAGCCTGTACAATAAAAGAATGCCCACTTTCCAACACCTATCACGGAATTAGGAATCTCTATTGATGTCAATCCTGTACATCTATAGAATGTATTGCTTCCAATACTCGTCACGGAATTTGGAATTATGACATAAGATAAGCCTGTACAATCACAGAATGCATCACTTCCAATACTTGTCACGGAATAAGTTTTCTCGTTATAACTCACAATCGCAGGGATATTAACGATTCCCGAATACGAATTATAAGAACTTGTTTCATACGTTACCTCACAAGTCAATTTTGTTGATGACGTGATGTTGTAATAAATACCACCTGATTCAAAAGAATACGCACTTGCTCCAATGCTTACCATACAGAATAAGCAGAGCAAAGAAAGTTTTTTAATCGTCTTTTTCATAGACAATAAATTTTCATGCCTATAGAAATCCCGGATTCGGCAGTTAATAAATTTTAGTTGTTAATATAAAAGACGTGGGAAATCTTCACTCCGCTTACCCCACTGCCAAGCCTTCGCATTGCTTTTCCACAGGATAAACAACAGTCAGCCCACGTCAGGATAATATCTATACCATAATGTTTTACGGATATAACTATCCCACATGGACGCCCATTGCGTAATCTTCTGTGGAATTCAAATTTGCGAAGTTTGACAGTAGAAGACAACGTTTTGTAACGTCCTTTCCAGCACTATGCTCACACGTGAACGGTGTACTGTTTTTCCCTTATGAATTTATCTTGACCCGCCCACTCTTGGGCTTTCTGTCATCTGCAAAATTACTAATTATTTCCCAATAACAAAAAAATCCTCATAAAAAACAATAATGGGCTACACCTTATATATAATATTGCGACAAGCTCTACCGCAGGATGCAAACAAATGTACTTGACGAGGTGAGCGATTATACTTAAAGTTGTGACCTACCCTACCTGAAGCTACAGGCAACACTACTTGACGAGGTGAGCAATTATACTTGAAGTTGTGGGCTACGATTTATGAAGTTGTGACCTTGTTGACGTGAAGTTCGCTGCATTTCTTTATGATGAGCGTTGCCTTTCTTTCTAAGGGGCGCTACATTTCTTTATGACGGGCGCTGTGTAGGTGCGACGCACCGACGAGCGTAAGTGCAATGCACCGACATAGCGCTCGACGCTTTGATTTATAGCGCTCGGCACAAAGAAACACAACGAACTTCACATTAAACACCAACGCACTTCATATAGAAAAGGGCGAAGCATCATAAATAAGTAGCTACATCTTCACAAAGAATGATGCGATTCGTCACACTGAAGCGTTTACAAGGTCATAAATAATTATTCGCCTCATCACAATGAAAAATAAAACTAAATCAAAATCAGCAATAAAAGTATCTTTATCTAACAAAAAAACAAGCCGAGTGTGAGGCTCGGCTGTTCGTGCAAAAATGTGTCAAGTGGCGAGAGTCAATCACAAGAGTAGTATTCTTCCTGTGGATTTGCCGGACGACGTCCGCAAAATGCCGGATAGGTACCGCATTTCTCTGCATCGTCTGTTTTGAAGTGCGATACAGGAATCTCCAGTTTCCAAAGTCCATGCAGATTGCAGTACTCATAGACGTTGACAACCTTCGTTGGACACACACAGAAGGTGTGTTCCGGTTTGTCATCATTTTCTAACCAGACGAAACGTCCGCCATGATGTCCGTCTTTGTCGCAAGTTTCAAGGAATATCCACCCGATGTGGTGCTCTTTGCTCATAGGATGCGGTTCCTTTCCAATCTTGACATGCAGATGACAGTCGTCTGTTTTTTCCACAACAGGAACATGATACTCCTGCTTACCATCAGTGACATTGGGCTTCAGTTCCTGCATCTCCTTTCCGCAGCATACAGGGATGATGCCTCCGTCATGCATCTTTGTAATGATGTTGCCGCATACAGGGCAACGATAAAATTTTACTTTCATAATTTCAATAATTTTAATTAAACACTTTTACCTCTGGTTTTTAACCATTCAACTTTTTCTTTCTGAATGCAAAAATAAATACGCCGGAAGACTGTTGCAATAGTTATTTTAGTGTTTCTTTCGATAGTTGCTATCGTTATTTCCGATTTTTCGTTACTTTTGCAAAAAGAACATTATGAATCGAACTTTTTACTACACCTTATTATATATAGTAACCTTTCTGTCTTGCTTTGCTACAAAGTCGATGGCAGGAAGTGGCACATGGTCGAGCAACATTGCAGGAAAGATAAGCTACAAGTCAAGTTCTGCCACAAAGGCAAAGAAAGACTACAATGGAAAACTCTTTACCATTGTTTATCTGGAAAATCTTGGATTTGAAAAACTGGGAAAGAACACCAATGCAGAAGATGTGCAATGGTTGCGAGACAATGGATTTGCTGTGATAGAACTGGACTATAACAAGCACAGCAAGGCAGTGTCGCCATATCTCAACAGCGACATTATCTCTATCAATGCCGCACTGAACAGTGGCTCTTTCTGCGGGATAAGCAATATCTCCCCAAAACGTGCTTACATACTCTGTGAGGGATACAGAATAAAGACGGACGTCGGGTATTACAAAGACGACCCAACGGTGTATAACTACCCCGACCACTACAAAACCACACAAGGCGACTCGTTGTATATGGACATCATCTATCCTGCCAACGCTGACAAGACAGTGCCTACCCTACTCTCTTTTTCTTACAGTAATAGTTGGGGACATAAGTCATCATCATCAGCAATAGGCGAAAATGCCCACATGAGGATGTACCTTCCATATACATTGGCAGGTAGCACTTTCTATGACTCCATCCTTGAAGGAGCACCAGCACGTGGCATCGCATGGGCCATTGCCGACAATCCTAAATACTGCGAATGGGGACAAGGGAAACGTACTGGCGGTGCTAACAAGGAATACGGCAGCATCTCTACCAACCCTGACGCTGCACGAAAGGTGAAATCAGCAGTGAGGACTCTGCGCGTTGTCGGAAACAGTCTTGGATTGTCAGGAGAAATAGGCATCTATGGATTTTCACGCGGAAGCACAATTGGGGCTTTTGCAGTTGGAGACAGATACGTTGCCGACTTTGAAGGATATGGAAACTATCCCGAAGTATCATCAGCAATACAAGTAGCAATACTGGGACCCGGAGTTTTTGACTACACACTACTCGCTGACGGATTTACAGATAAGAACGAATATAAAAACGGAGTCAAGGTGTGGGGTGAGTTAAAAACGCATAAGGATGTTTGGAATCTGCAAGGAGCAAACTATCTGTGCGAAACGAATGCATCCGCACCATGTCTGTTCTTCTACAACAGTGATGATGAAAAATTCTATGGGAAAACAGCTGACGCAATGAAGGAGACACTCGACAGACTGGGTGTAACCACAGCATTGATAAAAGACCACAATAGTGGACATTGTGTTCCTAAAGACGAAACAAACCTAAATAAAATATATGACTTTTTGTCAGACCACTTCGGACAGGCGTCAGGAATAGAAGAGATAGGCCTCTCCCCAAAGGAGCCTACCCCCAACCCCTCCCTAAAAGGAAGGGAGATAGGGAAAACTAATATACAAGGAATAAAGGTCAACAGTTTCAGCAAAGGAGTCATCATTAAAAACGGAAAGAAGTATTTACAGTAATTTGTATAAGTCCTTTCCTTTAGGAGAGGATTTAGGAGAGGCTTCATCCAAAACAGAAAGAAGTACTTAATACGATAAGCAATTTCTGCCAAAATGTCAGTCAACCTCGACTGGCATTTTTTTTGAAGGTTCATTAGTGAGGAAACAAAAAAAACTATGATGAACCAAAATCAAAACCAAGAACAGGATAAATTCCTTGACAGGTTTGCAAAAAACCTTGTAGAACAGGCACGCAACGGAAAGTTGGACCCAGTAATAGGTCGTGATGAAGAAATTCGTCGGGTGCTACAGATACTGTCACGCAGAACAAAAAACAACCCTATCCTGATAGGAGAACCCGGAACGGGAAAGACAGCTATAGTAGAAGGACTGGCTGAACGCATCCTGCGTGGAGACGTGCCAGAGAATCTTAAACATAAAAAACTGTATTCCCTTGATATGGGAGCCCTCATTGCAGGTGCAAAATATCAAGGAGAATTTGAGGAACGTCTGAAAGGTGTCATCAATGAGGTTGTGCAGAGCAACGGTGACATAATACTTTTCATTGATGAGATACACACCCTTGTAGGCGCAGGAGGCAACAGCGGTGCCATGGATGCTGCAAACATACTGAAACCAGCATTGTCACGAGGCGAGTTACGTAGCATTGGAGCGACAACACTGGATGAATACCAAAAGTATTTTGAAAAAGACAAAGCCTTGGAACGCCGTTTCCAGATGGTCATGGTGGATGAACCTGACGAGTTGTCTTCAATAAGCATACTGCGTGGGCTCAAAGAACGATACGAAAATCATCATAAGGTACGTATTCAAGATGATGCCATCATCGCATCTGTACAGTTGAGCACACGTTACATCACAGAAAGATTCTTGCCAGACAAGGCCATCGACCTCATGGATGAGGCGGCAGCAAAACTCCGTATGGAACACGACTCTCTGCCAGAAGAACTGGACGAGATAACACGTCGTCTGAAACAGTTGGAGATAGAACGTGAGGCGATAAAACGTGAGAACGATACAGAGAAACTGCAACTTCTGGAGAAGGACATCGCAAAACTTCGCAATGAAGAAAAAGACGCACGCGAAAAATGGGAAAAGGAGAAAAATCTTGTCACAAAGATAATGAAAGACAAGGAGACTATTGAAAATCTCAAACATGAAGCAGAAGTGGCAGAACGCGAAGGAAACTATGAACGTGTGGCTGAGATACGATACAGTCGGCTCAAACAACTGGAAGACGACATCAATGCTGTGCAGACACAGCTGAAGGATGTGCAGAAAGGAAATGCATTGATACGCGAAGAGGTGACAGCTGATGACATTGCAGAGGTTGTGAGCCGATGGACAGGCATCCCTGTATCAAAGATGATGCAGAGTGAACGAATGAAACTGCTGCATCTGGAAGAAGAACTGCACAGACGTGTCATTGGGCAGGATGAGGCGATACAGGCTGTGAGCGATGCTGTGAGAAGAAGCAGAGCTGGGTTGCAAGATCCAAAACGTCCAATATCCTCTTTCATCTTTCTCGGGACGACAGGCACAGGAAAGACAGAACTTGCGAAAGCCCTTGCAGAATATCTGTTCAATGACGAAAGCATGATGACGCGTATAGACATGAGTGAGTATCAGGAGAAGTACAGTGTCAGTCGTCTCATCGGTGCGCCTCCGGGATATGTAGGATATGACGAAGGCGGACAACTGACGGAAGCAGTACGCAGGAAACCGTATAGTGTCATACTCTTTGACGAAATAGAGAAAGCACATCCAGATGTTTTCAACACCCTGTTACAGGTTCTCGACGACGGCAGGCTGACAGACAACAAAGGGCGTACGGCAAACTTCAAGAATACCATAATCATTATGACGTCAAACCTTGCGAAAGAGGCTTTGCACAGAAATATGCGTCCAGAGTTTTTGAACCGTATTGACGACATTATCACGTTCAAGGACCTCAACAAGGAGGAGATTGCCGATGTGGTAAGATTGCAGATTCGCAGAATACAGGAGATGCTGAAGGCACAAGGTGTTGACATTGAGGTGACAGACGATGCGGTATCATTCATCGCAGATGTGGGCTACGATCCAGAGTTTGGAGCACGACCAGTGAAGAGGGCTTTACAGACATATCTGCTAAATGAACTCAGCAAACGACTGTTGGCAAACGATGTTGACAGAGAAAAGACCATCATCGTGGATGCCACGGAAGGAAGGTTAGTGTTTAGAGGTTAGAGGAGGCTTCGCTTACGATAACGATACGATACGTTTCACTACGATACGTTTCACTACAATAAGTTATCGTAACGCAGTGTATCGTAGAACTCTGTTCGTATCGTAACTCAGTGTATCGTTACTAAGGTCAACCGTATAACCGCAAGAAACCTCTAAGTCTTAAAAAATCTTAAATAGTCGTAAGCAGTATTATATTGTTTACGACTTTTTTTTATCTTTGTAAAAAGATAATACAACAACTAACAAAAAACAAAACTCTATGAATAAAAAATATTTCCTTGCTGTTGACCTTGGGGCATCGAGTGGTCGTACCATCATCGGTACTCTGGAGGATGGAAAGGTTTGCCTTGAAGAGTTGACGCGTTTTGAA
The DNA here is from genome assembly GCA_018065415.1 of Candidatus Equicola stercoris. Classification (GTDB taxonomy): domain Bacteria; phylum Bacteroidota; class Bacteroidia; order Bacteroidales; family Bacteroidaceae; genus Prevotella. Next base: position 13,726 of record JAGHTI010000033.1, on the reverse strand, counting down.
GACACAATAATCGAGACTGGCGGGCATTTCTACTGGGATATCTTTGCATTGTATAACGAGATTATCAAGGCTCTGCGCATAGTGAAAGAAAAGGATATTACGCTGACGAGCATCGGCATCGACACATGGGGTGTTGACTTTGTGTATATCGGCAAAGATGGTGCTGTACTGCGCAATCCAGCATGCTATCGTGACCCACACACAGAGGGAATAATGGATGACTATTTCAAAAATGTCATCGACAGCAAGACGGTGTATGACAAGACAGGAATACAGTTTATGAACTTCAATTCGCTGTTCCAGTTATATACTATGAAGAAGGCAGGTAACAGTGCTTTTGAAAATGCTGATAAGATTCTGTTCATGCCCGACTGTCTGAGTTACATGCTCACGGGAAAGATGGTGACGGAATATACCATTGCCTCAACATCGCAGATGCTCAATCCGAAAACAAAACAACTCGACGACGACCTCCTGCACAGCATAGGACTGACAAAAGACAACTTCGGTCCTATCACCAATCCAGGTACGGTAATAGGTACGCTGACAGAAGAAGTTCAGAAGATGACGGGACTTGGTGCAATACCTGTCGTTGCCGTAGCAGGACACGACACAGGCTCTGCGGTGGCAGCAGTACCAGCAAAGAATGAACAGTTTGCATACCTCAGCAGTGGCACATGGTCACTGATGGGTATCGAAGCAAAGGATGCAATAATAAATGAAAAGAGTTATACCCTCAACTTTACCAATGAGGGCGGAATAGAGGAAACGACACGTTTCCTGAAAAACATCTGCGGCATGTGGCTGTATGAACGTTGTCGCAAGGAATGGCATGATGCACCGTCATCACACAGAGCCCTGCAGGATGAGGCAATGAAGAAGCCAGCATTCCAAAGCATCATCAACCCAGACAATGCTATGTTTGCCAATCCAGAAAGTATGGTAGATGCCATTCAGACATATTGCAAGAAGACTGGACAGCATGTGCCTACAGGATATGCCGAGATATGCCGTTGCATCTTCGACTCTTTGGCATTGCGTTACCGTCAGGTATTCAGTTGGCTGAAAGAATTTGCATCATTCGACATCACGACATTGCACATCATCGGTGGTGGGTCTATGAACGAATATCTAAACCAGATGACTGCAGACTCTCTCAACGTAGATGTATATGCCGGACCAGCAGAGTGTACCGCCTTCGGTAATATCATGTTGCAGCTCAAAGCAGCACACGAGGTTACGGACGTATGGCACATGAGGAAGATCATTGCTGATTCAACAGACCTCAAGCACTATTCTCCTCATCACACAGAAGAATGGGACAAGGCATACGAGAAGTTTATAACACTCGAATAACATTGTAATAGAGGTCAACGGTCAACCGTAAAACGATACGCTGACGCTACGATAACGATAACGATAACGATAACGATAAAAACGCAAATGAAAATAAGCCTCTCGCAGAGAAAATCTTGCCTCTTACGAGGTTATGTATATAAGTATATGCCTTTATGCAAGTTAACTTCCAAAAGTTATATACTTCTATCCATGCCATCCATGATGGCTCAAGATTTTTACGCAGAGGGCAGAGGCGCACCTGAAGGTGCTACGCAGAGGAAAAGTAACTTCTACAAAGCCTTTGCCCGTAGAGGAGGAATAAAGAAAATATTGGTGGTGGATATGGTAAATGCAATAGTGAGCCACATAAAAACTCTGCGTAGCAATCATAGATTGCTCTCTGCCCTCTGCGTAAAATCATCGGCACTGCAATGTCAGTGCGTGGAGTCTGTTAAAAGACAATGGCAAACTTGTTTGATATTGGCTTTTGAGAGACTATACAAATTTTGCAGAGCAAAACGATGATTTCTCTGCGAGAGACAAAAAAACTGCGAGACAAAAAGAACCGCAAAATCGTAAAACCTTTTAAAATATAACGACTATGAACAAAGAAGCATTGGTAAAGACGGCGTATGAAGTAGCTAAAGAACGTTACGCAGAGATTGGTATTGACACAGAAAAAGTACTCAATCAGTTAAAAGACTTCCACCTCAGCATGCATTGCTGGCAGGCTGATGACGTAAAAGGATTTGAAGTGCAGGCAGGTGCACTCTCTGGCGGTATTCAGAGTACAGGTAATCATCCTGGTGCTGCACGCAACCTCGAAGAACTGCGTGCTGACATCCTCAAAGCAAAGTCTCTCGTTCCAGGTACACACCGTCTTAACCTTCACGAGATATACGGCGACTTCCAAGGAAAGGTTGTTGACCGTGACGAGGTTACAATCGACTATTTCAAGAGTTGGATTGACTGGGGAAAAGAGCACAACACAAAGTTAGACTTCAACTCCACATCTTTCTCTCATCCAAAGAGTGGCAATCTGTCATTGTCAAATCCTGACAAGGGAATACGCGACTTCTGGATTGAGCATACAAAACGTTGCCGTGAGATTGCCAACGAGATAGGTAAGGCACAGGACAATCATTGTATCATGAACATCTGGGTACATGACGGATGCAAGGATGCAAGCGTTAACCACTTCATGTACAGAAAACTGCTGAAAGAAAGTCTTGATGAGATTCTTGCAAAGAAGTTGCCAATGATGAAAGACTGTCTTGAAGGTAAGGTGTTCGGAATCGGTCTTGAGAGTTTCACAGTTGGTTCACACGACTTCTATACAGCATATTGTTCAAAGAACAATGTCATACTGACTATTGACACAGGTCATTATCATCCAACAGAAAGTCCTGCCGACAAGGTTAGTGCAGCTCTGCAATTCATTCCAGAACTCATGTTGCACGTATCACGCCCTGTACGCTGGGATTCTGACCATGTAACAAATATGGACGACCCTACACAGGAACTGTTCTTTGAGATAGTACGTGCAGGTGCTCTTGACCGCGTACACTATGGATTGGATTATTTCGATGGTTCTATCAACCGTATCGGTGCTTACGTCATTGGTTCACGTGCCGCACAGAAATGTATGCTCCGCGCAATGCTGGAACCTACCGCAACGATAAGCAAAGACGAGATTGCCGAAAAGGGTGCTCACGTTCTCGCAAATCTTGAGGAACAGAAGGCAATGCCTTGGAGTGCAGTATATGATGAGTTCTGTGTACGCAACAACGTACCTGTAGGCTATGACTTTATCAAAGAGATAGAAGACTACGAAAAGGCTGTAACACTAAAGCGTTAACGATATGGAAATCGTCATTGGTTTATTCATTATTGCCATAGGAGCATTCTGTCAGTCCAGTTGTTACGTTCCTATCAACAAGATAAAAGACTGGAGTTGGGAGAGTTACTGGCTCATACAGGGCATCTTTGCATGGTGTATCTTGCCTATTCTCGGAGCTTTTCTTGCCGTTCCAGAAGGTCACTCTTTAATAGAATTATTCCATAATGGTGATAGTTTTAAGATATGGATGGCTGCCCTCTTTGGTTTTCTCTGGGGCATCGGCGGATTGACATTTGGATTGTCAATGCGTTACCTTGGAGTAGCACTAGGACAAAGCATTGCATTAGGTACTTGTGCAGGATTAGGAACAGTACTCGGACCTATCATCCTTCATTGTTATTACCCTGAAGCAAATCATCTTTCCAAACTAACCGCTGCGGTACTCATCGGTGTTTTAGTTACACTGGTAGGTATCACTATCATCGGAATCGCTGGCTCTATGAAGTCTAAATCACTCTCTGAAGAAGAAAAGAAAAAAGCTGTCAAAGACTTTAATCTACCAAAAGGATTAGCCATAGCCCTGCTTGCAGGAGTCATGAGCGGATGCTTCAACGTAGGTCTGAACTTTGGCGATGATGCTGGACTTGCATTCGAGGAAACACCAGAGATATTCCGTGGTCTTCCAACAATAATGATAGTTACATTAGGTGGATTTATCACAAACGTGATTTATTGTCTGTATCAAAACACAAGGAACAAGACATGGTGTGATTATGCAAAAAAAGCAGTATGGGGAAATAACCTCATTTTCTGTGCTATTGCAGGAGCCTTATGGTATAGTCAATTCTTTGGATTATCATTAGCAAAAGGATTCTTTGTAGAATCACCTTCAATGATAACATACTCATTCTGCATACTCATGGCATTAGGTGTAACCTTCTCACAAGTATGGGGAATACTTCTGAAAGAATGGAAAGGATGTTCAGCAAAAACTATCATTGTACTAGCAATAGGATTGATAATACTCATTATCAGTTCATTCTTACCACAACTAATAGGATAAAATAAAAAACAAATGAAAAGTATTTTGCACAACAGACCTGAACTGCAAGCCGTCATCGACCAAGTTGCGGAGGTGACTGGCTATCTCTGGCAGAAAGGTTGGGCTGAAAGAAATGGTGGAAACATCACCGTCAACATAACAGAATTCGTTGATGACGAGATAAGGGCAATGAAAGCCATCGCACCGACAAAACAGATTGGCAAGACATTGCCATTGCTGAAAGGTTTGTATTTCTATGTAAAAGGTACTGGGAAACGTATGCGCGACCTTGCACGCTGGCCAATGGAAAATGGTTGCGTGATAAGAATCTGTGACGACTGTGCCAGCTATGAGATTATTGCTGACGAACCAGTAATGCCTACGAGCGAACTGCCATCACACCTCTCAATGCAGAACTATCTGTTGGAGACAGGAAGCATATACAAGGCAACACTTCATACGCATCCGATAGAGTTGGTTGCGATGAGTCACAACAAGAAATTCCTTGAACCTGGTGTGATGACAAAGACATTATGGAGCATGATACCAGAAACTCTGGCTTTTGCACCATTAGGATTAGGCATCGTACCGTATGAAATGCCGGGGAGCGTAGAACTGGCTGACTCTACATTGGAACAGATAAAGAAGTTCGACGTGGTATTATGGGAAAAACATGGTGTCTGTGCAGTAGGTACTGACATCATGGATGCCTTTGACCAAGTAGATGTGCTCAACAAGGCAGCAAACATATATATGTGTGCCAAGAATATGGGCTTTGAGCCAGAAGGAATGACAGACAAAGCAATAAAAGACATTCAAGATGTCTTCCACCTTCCAAAAACACGCCCATGTTGAAAACAAAATGGTCTGAAAATGTAATCCTTGTTGACGGTGACTACGTTGACAAGGTTACATTTGACCTTATCGTCAATTTCGAAAGGATGCTCATGCGGCGCATCCCCAATGCCGACCTCGCGCACTGGCTGGAATGCATAGCACTGGATGGTGGGATAAGACCGCTCGGAGAGGAGAAAAAAGAAGAAAGACAGATACAAGTGATATTTGTCCACAAAAACGACCGACTGCAATATTTCAATCCGTCATCATATACCGATGACATTGACGGAAAGGCTTTTAATAGCAATATCGCAGAATTTCTGCTGACAGGCGGTGCATGGAAAGAAGAAAACACAGAATTGAATGACTATACTGGCTACTTTTGTGAAGTTCTGGAAATGCTTGCCACGACAAAAGATATAAAGAGAATAATGGTCATCCCGAATGCAGAACAATATCTGTACGAAGTCAAAAGTCGTTTGAAAGACATCACAGACAAAGACATTACAGTATTTACCATGCAGCCACAGGCTGGTGGCAACTATAAACAGGAAATTCTCGGTTACTCATTATTGAGTGCGTTGGGAATAAGTGCAACAGAGATAGAACAAAGTAAATAACAAAATATACAATTATGGCAAAAGAATTATCAGCCGAACAAAACGGCAAACTGAAAGCTCTAGAATCTGCACTTGCCAAAATCGAAAAAGATTTTGGGAAAGGAGCAATAATGAAACTGGGCGATGACAAGGTTACAGACATCGAAGTCATCCCTACTGGAAGTATAGGATTAGATGTCGCACTCGGTGTTGGCGGTTACCCAAAAGGACGTATCATCGAAATCTTCGGTCCTGAGTCATCTGGTAAGACAACATTGGCAATAACGGCTATCGCCAACGTACAGAAGAAAGGCGGCATCGCTGCGTTCATAGATGCAGAACATGCCTTCGATCGTTTCTATGCTGAACAGTTGGGTGTTGACATTGACAATCTGTACATCTCACAACCTGACAACGGTGAACAGGCACTTGACATTGCAGAGCAGTTGATAAGGTCTGCAGCTATTGACCTCGTAGTCATTGACTCGGTAGCAGCATTGACTCCGAAGGCAGAGATAGAGGGCGACATGGGAGACAGCAGAGTTGGTCTTCATGCACGTCTTATGTCACAGGCTCTGAGAAAACTGACAGCTACAATATCCAAGACAAAGACAACCTGTATCTTCATCAATCAGTTGCGTGAAAAGATTGGTGTGATGTTCGGTAACCCAGAGACAACGACTGGTGGTAATGCACTGAAGTTCTACGCAAGTGTCCGCATAGACATACGCCGTGCGAGTACAATCAAAGAAGGAGACACTCCTGTCGGCAGTGAAACTCGCGTAAAGATTGTAAAGAACAAGGTTGCTCCTCCATTCCGCAAAGCAGAATTCGAAATCACCTTTGGACAGGGCATCTCACATACTGGCGAACTGGTAGATCTCGGAACTGAATATGACATACTCAAGAAGTCTGGCAGTTGGTTTAGTTACGGAGAAACAAAACTGGCACAGGGACGTGAGGCAACGAAGAAAATGCTTGACGACAATCCAGAACTGGCAGAAGAAATAGAAGCAAAAATTATTCAGGCTATCAAGGATAAGGAAAATAAGAAATAACAAAAAACATATCAAGAATGAAAAAGATTGTAATGATTATTATGGCTGTTGCTATGACAGGAACTATTTTCGCACAGAGTACCGGTATTGGTATCAAATTAGACAATCTCGATAGAACAAATATTCCAGGAGATGACTTTTATAAATTTGCTTGTGATGGTTGGCGTAAGGCAAACCCTCTGAAAGCAGAATATGCACGTTTCGGTAGTTTTGATGCTGTTGCAGAAAAAAACCGTGAGCAATTACAGACACTCATCACAGAACTGGCACAGAACAAACAGAAGAACGGTACTGTAGCACAGAAGATTGGTGACCTCTACAACATGGTAATGGACTCTGCACGTCAGAACAAGGACGGCATCACACCCGTACTGAAAGACCTCAAGCAAATTGAAAAGACAAAGAAACGTCAAGACCTCATCTCGTTATTCATAAAGAATGATGCTGTTGGCAAAGGATTTATCTTCGGAGCTGGCATTGGAGCAGATATGATGAACTCTACACAAAATCTTGTTGGTATCGGTCAAGGTGGTCTGTCGCTCGGTGACAAGGACTATTACCTGAAAGATGACGATGCTACTAAGAAGATTCGTGATGGTTTCAAGGCTCATGTAATAAAGATGTTCCAACTCGTTGGCGACAACAGCAAAACAGCTACACGCAAGATGGAGTCTGTCATGGCTATCGAAACAAAGATTGCAGAAAAAAGCAAGAGCCGTGTTGAACTCCGTGACCCAGAGACAAACTATCACAAGATGTCTTATGCTGATTTGAAGAAGAATTTTGCAAACTTCCCTTGGGATGAATATTGGAAAGTAAACTTTATCACAGACCTTGACTTCGTGGATGTAGGACAGCCAGAAGCAATACTTAACGACATTGAGATTCTGAACAATGTTCCTGTTAGACAGTTGCAGGACTGGATGGCATGGAAAGTACTCGACAATAGTGCTTCGGAGTTAGGCGATGAGGTATATGCAGAACACTTTGATTTCTTTGGAAGACAAATGTCAGGAAAACAACAGATGCAACCACGTTGGAAACGTGCCGTAAATGCTTGTAATGGTGTTCTCGGAGAAGCTGTCGGCGAGATGTATGTCCAGAAATACTTCCCTGCAGAAAACAAGGCACGTATGAAGGAACTTGTCAAGAATCTGCAGATTGCTCTTGGAGAGCGTATTGACAAGCAGGACTGGATGTCTGCAGAAACTAAGAAACTGGCAAAGGAAAAGCTCAGCACTTTCTATGTAAAGATTGGTTATCCTGACAAGTGGAAAGACTATAGCGCACTTACCATAGACCCTACCCTATCACTCTATGAACAGAACAAGATTATCTCTATTTGGGCAAACAAGAAAACCGTTGAGGATAAATACAAGAAACCTGTTGACCGTGATGAATGGCACATGACACCGCAGACAGTGAACGCATATTACAATCCAACGACAAACGAAATTTGTTTCCCTGCTGGCATTCTGCAGTACCCATTCTTTGACATGACAGCAGATGATGCTTTCAACTACGGAGCAATAGGCGTTGTCATCGGTCATGAGATGACTCACGGATTTGATGACAAAGGTAGTCAGTTTGATAAGGACGGAAACTTCCATAACTGGTGGGCAGAAGGCGACGCAGCAAAATTCAAAGAAAGAACAAACAAGATGGTTGAGTTCTTTGACAAGATAGAAGTTTTGCCAGGACTCCATGCAAACGGTAGCCTCACACAAGGTGAAAACATTGCTGACCATGGAGGTTTGAAGATTGCATATCTTGCATTCAAGAACGCAACAAAAAATAATCCTCTGCCAATAAAAGAAGGATTTACTCCAGAACAGCGTTTCTTCCTTGCTTATGCAGGAGTATGGGCTCAGAACATTACTGAAGAAAACATCCGACAACTCACCACTCTCGACCCTCATTCACTTGGAGAATGGCGTGTCAATGGTGCTCTGCCACAGATTGATGCTTGGTATGAGGCATTCAATGTGACACCACAGAACAAGATGTTCATCAAGAAAGAAGACAGAGTAAATGTCTGGTAAGTAATCCTTATACCGTAAAACGATACGCTGACGCTACGATAACCGTAAGAGTCAAAGAGTCTAAAAGTCAAAGAGTCTAAAAGTCGAAAAGTCGAAAACTCACAGACCCCTCATACCCCTCAGACCTCTCAGACCTCTCAGACCTCTCAGACCTCTAAAAAATATAACCGTATAACCGCAAATTACAGATATTAATATAATAAGGAGACGTTTCGTTATCGGAGCGTCTTTTTTTGGCACACTATTTGCTAAACTAAAAATGAGTGTAAAAAATTTGAAAAGTTAAACTGACAAAATATATAGAATTATGGGAAAGATTATTGGAATCGACTTAGGTACAACAAACTCATGTGTTTCTGTTTTTGAAGGAAACGAACCTGTTGTAATAGCAAATTCAGAAGGCAAACGCACAACGCCTTCAATAGTAGGTTTTATAGATGGTGGTGAACGCAAGATTGGCGACCCTGCAAAACGTCAGTCAATAACGAACCCAAAACGTACGGTATATAGTATCAAACGTTTCATGGGAGAGACATACGACCAAGTACAGAAAGAAGTATCACGCGTACCATACCCTGTTATAAAGGGTGACAACAACACACCACGTGTAGAAATAGATGGTCGTCAGTACACACCGCAGGAGATATCTGCAATGGTACTTCAGAAGATGAAGAAGACAGCAGAAGACTATCTCGGACAGGAAGTAAAAGAAGCTGTCATCACTGTACCAGCATACTTCTCAGACTCACAACGTCAGGCTACAAAGGAAGCAGGACAGATTGCAGGACTTGAAGTAAAACGTATTGTCAACGAACCTACAGCTGCTGCTTTGGCTTATGGTATTGACAAGAGCGACAAGAACATGAAGATTGCAGTCTTTGACCTTGGTGGCGGTACTTTCGATATCTCTATTCTTGATTTCGGTGACGGAGTTTTTGAAGTGCTCTCAACAAATGGTGACACTCACCTTGGTGGTGACGATTTCGACCAAGTCATCATAGACTGGCTCGTTCAGGAATTCAAGAACGATGAAGGAGCAGACCTCAGCAAAGATCCTATGGCAATGCAGCGTCTCAAAGAAGCAGCAGAAAAGGCAAAGATTGAACTGTCAAGTTCTACATCTACAGAAATAAACCTGCCATATATCATGCCTGTTGACGGAACACCTAAACACCTTGTTAAGACTCTGTCACGTGCGAAATTTGAGCAGTTGGCACACAGCCTCATACAGGCTTGTCTTGAACCATGTAAGAAGGCTATGGCAGACGCTAAGTTGTCTAATTCAGATATCAACGAGGTTATCCTCGTCGGCGGTTCTACACGTATCCCTGCTGTTCAGGAGATCGTAAAGAACTTCTTCGGTAAAGAACCATCAAAGGGTGTAAACCCAGACGAAGTTGTTGCTATCGGTGCTGCCATACAGGGAGCAATCTTGAATAAAGAAGGTGGTGTAGGTGACATCGTATTGCTCGACGTCACACCGCTGACACTCGGTATTGAAACACTCGGTGGCGTGATGACAAAACTCATTGAAGCAAACACTACTATACCTTGCAAGAAGAGTGAGACATTCTCTACAGCTGCCGACAATCAGACAGCAGTTACCATCCATGTACTGCAGGGTGAGCGTCCAATGGCATCACAGAACAAGTCCATCGGTAATTTCAACCTTGAAGGTATAGCACCTGCACGCCGTGGCGTTCCTCAGATAGAGGTAACATTCGACATTGATGCAAACGGTATCCTCAACGTCTCCGCCAAGGATAAGGCTACAGGCAAGGAGCAGACCATCCGCATCGAAGCATCATCAGGACTGTCAAAGGAGGAGATAGACCGCATGAAGGCAGAAGCACAGGCAAACGAAGCTGCTGACAAGGCAGAACGTGAAAGGATTGACAAGATCAATCAGGCAGACTCAGTTATCTTCCAGACTGAAACATTCCTCAATGAAAATGGCGACAAACTGCCTGCAGAAGACAAACCACAGATTGAAGCAGCATTGAACAAACTGAAGGAAGCACACAAGAGCGGTGACATTGCAGCCATAGACGCAGCAATGAATGAGATGAACACAGTCATGCAGACCGCATCACAAAAGATGTACTCACAGGCTGGTGCACAGCAAGGTGCAGGTGCACAACCAGGTGCAGGAGCAGGCTTCAATGGTGCTGCTGACAACGGACAGCAAACTGACAACAAGACAACTGCCGAAGACGCCGACTTCGAGGAGGTAAAGTAAAAGATTTAAAGCAATCAACATACAAAAAAGGTGAGCATAACAATGTTGCTCACCTTTTTTTTCTAGATAACTTTATCTTTTCATCCACATCTGGCGTTCCTCTGGCGACATCTTTTCTATTGCATAACGCAACATTGTTCGCGGCATGTCTGACGAGTGCTTTTTGAGAAAGTTGCGCAATAAGTCCATGCTTATGCGCGAGCCCATATCTCTCAACATCCAGCCAACAGCCTTGTGCATAAGATCATGAGAATGATGCACATGCCTCTCCGCATAACGCAGACAGAGGGACTCGTCACCCATCTTATTCGTCATCCATGATGCGACAATGCTCATACGCTGTTTCCAAAGACAATCACTTTCTGCAAGTTCATCAAAAACTTTAATCTTATAGTTCCTATTCATCTGCAGAGAACCATCTTCACTGCCGAGAAATGTCGGCAACAAAAACCACATTCCCAAAATCTGTGACACGGACAAATCCACCAAATCCCAGTTGTTTGCATATTCTGCGTATTTCAAATACATTGTCACGATTTCGTCACGACCTTTCGTAGCTTCCACATCATTGACAAATTTCTTTTTCGTCAATTTCATGAACTTGCTCACAAGTATAAGAAATCCACATAGCCGTATCTCGTGCCAACGCGATGTCAACAGTTTCGGCACCTCCGCCAATGGTAGGTCACAATATTCTTTCACCACCCCTCGCGTATCAGGCACCTTGATACCAAGAAATTCATCCCCATAACCATAGTCAGTCGGGTTCTTTGTCTTAAAGAACCTCATCAAGTTCTCACATTGACCATCATCCTTCAACGACTCCATGCGTTTTATAACATCCTGTGCTTTTTTCATCGTATAAGTTTCTGTAAATTACTTCCCCATCAGATACTGATTATGGTTCGAAGAGTGGGATGTATTTCATCTGCATCTGTATGGCACGCTGACGGCGATACATATAGTTTGATGGTGACTTGCTGGAATATACTCGTGGATTTGGCAGTGTTGCCGCCACAAGAGCACACTGGCTACGCGTGAGGTCGCTGGCATCACAGTCAAAATTCTGTTCCGCCACCGCCTGCACTCCATAGATGCCATCTCCCATCTCTATGGAGTTCAGATAGACTTCCATTATCCGTTCCTTACCCCATATCAATTCTATGAGAACGGTAAAATATGATTCAAACCCTTTCCTCACCCATCGTGAAGCCACCGATGAGCCAGGCCACAGGAAGACATTTTTCGCTGTCTGCTGTGTTATGGTAGAGGCACCACGCACCTTTGTGTGAGAACCATCCGCCAACTGGTGTTTTTTATTATATTGTGCCGCCTCCTCTATCGCCTTGAAGTCGAAGCCATGATGACTCATGAAACGCTGGTCTTCGCTAGCGATGACAGCCACCGGCATGTAGCGTGACATCTTGTCAAGCGATACCCACGTATGATGCCAGAAAGGAGACTTTCCGTCTGTGATATTCTCCACACCACGTATGAACATGAGTGGTGTGAAGACCACAGGCATAAACTTATACAGTACAACAACAAGAATCGTAGAGCCCAAGAAAAGCCCTACGACCCATCGTAATATTTTGAATAGACAACCCATCAATTCAAAGTGCCAGCCTCAGCAGCCTTTATCATTTTTTCTGAAGCATACATATACACCTCAACACGACGGTTCTGCTGACGTCCCAAATCTGTTGTATTGTCACCTACAGGCTGAGTCTGACCCAAACCATGGATAGCCTTTATCTGAGCCTTAGGCACACCGACAGACATCAGATAGTTTTCCACAGACTGCGCACGCTGCTCTGACAGAACTCTGTTCTTTTCCGCATTCTGTTCAGCAGTGTATTTTGCACCAAAACCAGTATTGTCCGTATGTCCGAATATCTGGACATCACAGTCACCATTGCGTGTCAGCACACTAGCAAAGTCATTAAGATTCTTCTTTACTGTCTCGTTAAGGTCATACTTTCCAGTCTTGAACAATATGCCAGAGTCGAAGCTAACCTTTACAGCATCAAGACCATTTGCATCCTTAACCTTTTCAACAGATGCATTCTTCACCTGAGCAGCCTCAGCCGCAACCTTATCCATGTGCTTTCCGATGAGGACACCAGCACCTGTACCCACAGCACCACCGATGGCAGCACCGATAGCAGCACCTTTTCCGCCTCCGATGAGAGCACCAACCAAAGCACCGAGAGCAACACCGCTTCCAGCACCTATTGCAGCACCTTGTTGAGTCTTATTACAACCGAACACCAGCAAAGCGCACAAACCGAATGTAAAAAACTTTCTCTTCATAATTTTTATAAATTAATGTTGCAAAGGTAATAAAAATTTACAATAACATCGCAGAGAGCAAAAAAAAGTGGGTGCAGTTAGCAACACATCCACCTTTTTTAATTATCAAAGAATCTTATAACAATTCCCCTGAGATGCCTCCGCCATCATCAATAGCAACTTCGTCTTCATCTATTTCGCGATTATTAAAAAACACTGAATCCGAGCTGGTTGACGCTGCAATTAAACCTTGAAGTACCACATCAGACACGTCTATCCTTGGAGCTATATATTGTTTCTTTTTCATAATTTCTATTTGTTTTTTAATTGTTTATTCATTTTTTGTTGTTTTTGTCTCTCGCAGAGATTTATTTTGACAAAAACAAGAAAAACAGCTTGTATTTATTGTTGCCATCATGCAGATGTCTTGTGTTATGTG
>JAGHTI010000080.1 GCA_018065415.1 Candidatus Equicola stercoris | reverse complement strand
TCTACATAAAGAGTGTTGCCGCTGAACTTGGCAGCTCCCTTGTCCTCTTCGATACCGTTAACCTCACGTGCGCTTTCGATCTCAGCGTTGAATGTAACAGCAGCGCCGTTAACACCCTTGCCTGCGCTCTCATATACGCGTACGATGTAGCTCTTGCCATCCTGAGCCTTTTTGAATGCTCTGAATGCGAGAGAAGGATCAACGTTCTTTACCATTGCGAACTCGCGTCCGAGAGATCCTGAATGCTTTGTGGTGTTGAATGCCATAAGAGGCTGGTTCAGAGACTCTGCGTTCTTTACGGTTCCACCCTCATGGTAGTTGCCCTTATGACCTACGATAGCATAGGTGAAGGTGTGGTGTCCGAGGTCGTTCTGGTTCTGATATACATAGCTGCGCTCTGTCTCAGGAGTGTGAAGGAGAGTAAGACGGATGGTGTTGTCAGCTGGCTTATCCCAACCGTACTTGCAGTCGTTCATGATGGAAACACCATAGCTTCCGTCTGAAGCGGTGATGTCAGCCCACTGGTGACCGATAACTTCGTAAGCGTTGATCTTGTTATTGCCACGCTCAACTGAACCGATACCGAGGTCATAGGTAGCGTTAGGATTTGAGAAGCTGAATGGGAATTCGGCCTTCAGGAGCTTGCCGGATGAATTCCAGTCAAACTCATTCTTAACGACTACGCGGTCCTCATAAGTACCGCTGGTGAGGCTGATGTACTGAACGAAGTTAGAGCCGTCCTTTGTACGCTCAACTTTGATTGTAGCGCGGACTGGACCATTCTCAACAACAGTAGTCTTAACGTTTCCAGTGATAGCAACAGGAGTCTTGTCAATCATGTCCTTCTTGATTTCCCAAGCAGGCCACTTGACAGACTTGTTCTCCTCGAAGAATGCAAGTCTGAGTGCCTTTCCGCCTTCAACGATTTCTTTGTTGTTACGCTTGTCATAAAGAGAAGCGATGTCACCGTTAGCGTCAAGAGTCAGTCTGTAAACTGCGTTCTCGATTGTGTTGTTGGTAACCTTGAGAGAACCCTTCTTTGCAGAAGAACTGCGAACATCGTAAACGCTGAAGCTTACAGGCTTTACATTAGCTGCGAAGATAACTGTAGCCTCGCCGTCAGCATAGTCAACGAGCTGTGCAGGGACTGACTTTCCGTCAGGTCCGTAAACAGCTACACCTGCTGGGCGTGATGCGAAAGGAACTTTCGCGGTAACGATGTCAGAACGCTGGTATCCTACAGGATTGTAAACAACTACAGGGGATCCCTTTACGTTTGTGGCCAGAGCCTGTGAAACAGCACCGGTAGCAGCTGTGATAACATCAGCGAACTGTGTCTCGGAGATGATTTCGTCATTCCATGAGAACTGATAAACGTAAGGAGTACTTGTACCTGTCAAGTCATCGTGGAACTGATGCCAGATAACTCTCTTCCAAGCATCGTCGATAGTCTGCTTCTGATATGAGAGGCCACCGAACCAGTCAGCAACGACTGATGCACGCTCAGCTGCGTCACCGAGCTGCTCGTTGCGGCGGTTGAATCTCTTCATGGCAGCCTGAGAAGTGTAGCATCCGGTAGCATGAACGTCCTGGAGAAGCTCTCCGTCGTAAACTGGGAGCTCAGGATGGTTCTCGAACGGATAAAAATCTTCCATGATCTGGTCAGAACCAGCGATGATGATCTTAACTGGACCGTCGCTCTTTGAGCCCTTGATTACGGACTCTACGGAAGCGATTGAAGGAGAACCGCCGGTATCACCAGTACCATAGTATCTGTATGCAATACCTAAGCTGCTTGAAGCGGCGAGATCAATAAGGTCCTGATTGTAAGAGATGTCCTCATTCCAGCGCTGGCCATAGCTGCGTGCATCGAGGCAACCAAGAATCTGGCTTCCGTCAACACCCTTCCATAAACCAATTGGGAAAGGAATCTTTTTTCCGTCAGGGAAGAAAGCATTTTCACGCCACTGGAGTTTCTGTGTGGAGAATCCAGTCAGACCGCAGTGTGCGGCTACTGTAGGGAGTGTATAACCGAATCCGAAGCAGTCTGGAAGGAAGATATCCTTGGACATGAACTGAGGGCCGAACTCATCTCTATAGTAGTGCTGACCGTACATCACGTTACGGATGAATGACTCAGTAGAAGGCATGTTAGGGTCATTGGCATCCCAGGTACTACCGGTAATGTGCCAGCGTCCTTTGAGGATGTAGTCCTTCACTCTTTCATAATACTCAGGATAGTATTCTTTCATCCAATAGTACTTGATACCACCTTCGAAGTTAAAGATGTACTCAGGATAAGTATCGAGAAGATACAGGTTCTGAGTTATGGTTTTCTTCACGTACTGGTCGATGGATGTCTGAACAGTCCAGTTCCACTGAGTGTCGAAATGAGCATTTGACACAACATAAGCCTTATACTTCTGTTGAGCGTTAGCTGTTGCGCCAAGTAGAATCAGCGCTGATAGCAATATTAGAAATCTTTTCATTGTCTTGTATTAAGAAAATGTGTGTATAGAATTAGTATCCAGGATTCTGTTCAATGTTGAAGTTGCTCTGCAATTCAGCGTCAGGGATAGGCATGATCCACTTATAGCTGTCAGCAGCACGAACTGTTACGAGATCTGAGCCGCAAAGCATGTCAAGCTTGTAGTGGCGTCCATCCCACCATCTGATACCTTCGTACATGAACTCACGGTCACGCTCATCGATGATGGCCTTGATCAGATCGTCCTTTGTAGCATAGGTCTTTGGAGTGAACTCAACATATCTCTGAGCCTGGAAATCGTTCAGCATCTTTGCTGCAGCTGCGACATCTGTCTGAGCAGTAGCCTCGATGGCAATCATACGCATTTCCTCTGTACGTATCATCTTCCAGTTGCAGAGACCGCAGTTAGTCATGCTGGTCTTCCAGTTCAGTCCTTCGAACTTGACAACTCTCTTGACTGTGTTCTTATCACGGTCAGGGGCGTCAATGATAGTGACAGTACCGCGGACATCATTTACATCGGCCATCATGGTTGAAGCCTTCAGAGATGCCTCTGTGATACAAGCATTGTCTGCTGTGAAGAACATTGTTCCAAGGGTTGTCTCACCTGACTTCTTAATGATTGTGAAGATATCGTTCTCAGCATATTCGTCGGTCCATATTTCTGCCCAGTTGTCCATTGGAGTGACACCGTCGCCACCGAGCTGGGATCCTGCAATAGCCTTCTCAGCAAAACTCTTCGCATTGCTGAAGTCATTTCTGTAGTAGTACAGACGGGCAAGGAGACCGTATACGGCTGCTTTTGATGCATATCCGAGTTTTGCCTTGTCCTGGGAAAGAAGGCTGAGAGCAGTGTTGAGTTCATCAATGATGAATGTGTAGCATTCTCCAACAGTGTTTCTTTCAGGCTGTTCGAGGACGATTTCTGTGGTGACAATCGGAACACCGGCAGCACTGTCTTTCTCGAAATCGCTGAAGAAGCGGAGCAGTTCATAATAATGCCATGCACGGAGGAAGTGAGCCTCACCGACTGCCTGATTGTATCTGGCCGTCTCGTCCGGACCTACTTCAATGTTCTCGCAATTTGTAAAGAGCCTGTTAAGCTCAGCGATTGCTGTGTATGAACCACTCCAGATGCTGGAGTAGTCACCTGAGGTTGATGTCCACCCGAATGCCATAGTTGTGGCTCCATTACCACCGGACTGGCCGCCAATCTTAACATTGTCGGCTCCCCACTCTGACTGGTGGAGGTAGGTAAGATAATTGAGACGTGCGTAAGAGCTGACAACTACCTTCTCGAGAGATGATACGCTTGAGAAAGCTGCGGCAGTACCAACATTGTTGATTGGCTGGAGGTCTGTAAAGTCACATGCTGCAAGCATGAACGTAACTGCAAGCAGTACAGTATTTCTAAATATCTTTTTCATATCCTTTGCTATTTAATTAGAAACGAACATTAACACCACCGGTTACTGTGTATGGCTTAGGATAAGCAAGGTTGTTTGATGAACCTCTTACTTCAGGATCGTTTCCTGAGAACTTGGTGATAGTCCAAATGTTCTCGGTCTGAACGAAGAAGTCTACACCACTGAAGACCTTGAGTGCTTCGAGGGCATGTCTATTGAGTGAATAAGAGAGCTTGAGAAGCTTGAGACGCATGTAGTCACCCTTTTCGAGCTGATAATCAAGTCCTGAGTTCTGATTTGATGCGTTGGTGCTTGGGTAGATGCAACCTGTATCACCAGGGGCTCTCCAGAGACCTTCAAGGATGTACTTAGGCTTGTTACCATTGAACTTCAAGTTGTTGTGGTATCCGGTATTAGCATCATAGATGTAGTGACCGAATGCGAAGTTGAAGTTAGCAGCAAGTGTGAGGTTCTTATATCTGATTGAAGTGTTCCAACCACCGTAGAATGGAGGGTTGTATGAGCCCCACTCGTGGAAGTAAGCAGCTTCGCCTGAATTTGTTGTTGTAGAACCGTCTGCGCGATAGTACATTACCTGGCCTGTCTGAGGCTCGATGCCCGCGAATTTGCGGCGTGCCCATGTGCCGAGAGGGAGACCTTCCTCGTACCATGTTGAACCTGAACGGTAGTAGCCGTCCTCATTTGCCCATGTTCCGAGATCGGTGACCTGGTTGTGGTTGTAAGCGATGTTTCCACCGATTGTCCATGTGAAATTCTTAGTCTTTACAGGTGAGCCTTCTACTGTAAGTTCAACACCGGAGTTGCGGATAGAACCTGCGTTTGTAGAGATTGAAGAGAAACCTGTAGTCCTGGAGATGGACTTGCTCATGATAAGGTCCTGAGTATCCTTGCGGTAGTACTCGAGGGATGTCTTGAAGCGGCCGTTGTACATAGCGAAGTCAACACCAGCGCTGAACTGTGCAGAGCTCTCCCAGCGGAGATCAGGGTTTCCGAGAGCACTCATTGTGTAGCCTGACTTGCCATCATATGAGTTCTTGCCCCATGTTGCGAAAGTAACGAAGCTGCTGATGCCATCCTGGTTACCAGTGGTACCATAGCTAGTTCTGAATTTCAACTGGTCAATGTTCTCGTTTGAACGGAGGAAGTCCTCGTTGTGGAGGTTCCATGCGAAACCTACTGACCAGAATACGGCGCCCTTGTTCTTGCCCTGGAACTTGGATGACTCATCGTAACGGATAGATGCGCTACCCATGTACTTGTTCTTGTAACCGTAATTCCACTGTGTGAAGTAAGAGAGGAGCCTGTTCATATCCTTGGATCCTGAGATGTTCGGCTTGTTGTTTGATGTACCTGTTGTATCACCAATACCTGCAGGAGTGGTCATGAGAAGAGGGTCGATGTCATAACCGGTCTGGCTGAAGTTGTATGACTGAGTGTTATACATTTCAAAACCAATCACACCTGATACATCATGAACGTTCTTGAAGTTCTTCATGTAGTTCAAGGTGTTGGTCCATGTGTAGCTGAACAGATTGCTGTAGCTCTGTGTCATGGTACCACCGGTTGCGCTCTGTGTAGGATGGTCCTTATGAATTGTAGTGAAACCATTAATAATGTTGGTATTGAGACCGAGGTTACTCTTGAATGTGAAAGCAGGAGTGATCTGAGCCTGAACATAAGCAGAGCCTACGAGACGGAGAGTGTTGTTGTTGTTATCCCTGTACTGGAGCAGCCATGTAGGGTTATCCTTGCTGGTCCAAGTTGCATCATAGTATGGATATGCAAGCAGAGTTGTGAACCATGCGTTCTGGTATGAGTTACGTGAACCGGAGTCAGCTTTTGAGTGCTGCCTTGAGTAACCGATAGATGAGTTCATACCCAGGCTGAAGATTTTGTTCAGCTTGTGAGATACGTTGATACGGGCGGAGTAGCGCTTGAAGGTTGATCCGATGAGGATACCCTTCTCATCCATGTAACCACCGGAAACGAAGAATCTGGTGCTTGAATTACCGCCGTTTACTGATACTGTATGCTCCTGTGTGTAACCTGTCTGAGTCATGAGGTCGAGCCAGTCAGTATCGGTAGCACGAGCCGTTGAAAGGATATCGCGTCCTGAAGCCTCCCATTTAGCTCTGTCGGCTGCAGATGCGGTGCCGTCGTTGATGGCTTTCTCGATACGCAGCCACTGAATCATAGGGAAAAGTGTGCTGGTAGGGTTCTGTTCCATACAGATTCTCTCATACTCAAGCCACTCTTCAGTGTTCATCATAGGGATGCGGCTGTCGCGCTCTTTCTCAACACCAATCTTGAAGTTGTAAGATACAGTTGCCTTGCCGTCCTTACCGCGCTTGGTTGTGATTACAATTACACCATTTGCACCACGGGAACCATAAATTGCGGTTGCGGAAGCATCCTTGAGCACCTGGATATCCTCAATATCCTCAGCATTGAGGGTGGCGAACTGAGAGGCCGGAACCATGTTACCATCCATGATATAGAGAGGAGTGTTAGAAGAGTTGATAGAGCCGTTACCACGGATGGTGACGTTGAAGCTCTCATCACCAGGCTGGCCGGAGCTACCTGCAATGAAAAGACCTGCAACTTTACCCTGGAGTCTCTGCTCAAGAGTAGGAGAAGTTTCGTTCACAAGTTTCTCAGATTGAACAGCCTGGATGGCTCCTGTAACCTGAGTCCTTTTTACGGTGTTGTAACCGACAACGAGCACTTCGTCGAGTCTGAGAGTCTCCTCTTTAAGAGTCAGATCGATTTTTGCTTTGCCATTTACAGGGACTGTAAGTTCTTTGTAGCCGATAAGTGATGCGAACAATGTTGCGTCAGTCGGCACGTTCTTAAGAACGTACTGTCCGTTGTTGTCGGTGGTGGCGGCATTCGATGTATTCTGTACCATTACAATGGCACCGATTACAGGAACACCGACTTCATCGACGACAGTACCAGAAACATCAATAGATCTTGATGTTTGTGCAGACAATGGCATCGCACACAGAAGTGCTGCGAATAACATTGCTGCCATCGGAAGTGTCTTTTTGAATAGTTTCATAACTTTTTGTGTTATTGTGTGATTATGGTGTAATAAGTCAATTTTGGGGTATTTTGCATTATTGAAACGTTTTAATACGTGTACATGGATATCATGGGACATGAAGTCCTAACAATGGGATTTGTAGCGTTTAAGATGGCCCTTGAAGTCACAAAGACGGAATGTGACTGTTCCCTTGAGCGTGAGGGAGCTCAAGGATTGTTTCATTAATAGAATGCTCTCAAGTGAACGCGGTTCCACCGGAATATTTTGTTAATATCGTTATTATATCTTAAATAGGTAAGTAAGACGCCTCAAGGGGGAGAGGATAATCTTGTCTTAAAGCCCTATTTTTACTCTTGCACAAATTTAGTTTAAACCACACCATCATTCATGACAACGAAAGCATTGCATTAACACCTTTTGCTTGTCATTCTCATAGAAAAGGATAAGAATTATGGCTTTTATAGAATTGCGCTTATCGACCCAAATAAAAAAAGCATCAGCCCTTGCAAGCATGCAAGGGCTTTATTATCTTTGCAAAAAAATGGGATCTTAGCTCAGTAGGTTTAGAGCGCTTGCTTGACAGGCAAGAGGTCAGCAGTCCGAATCTGCTAGGTCCCACCCAATTTAAGTCGATAAAATAGCGGTTTTTGCTCTCAAACCAACTATTATATTACCAAATCTAACCATAGAAGTCGATATTTTACCAAAATGTTTTCGGTTTGTTTTCGGTTTCTCCTATATTTGTCCCCGGAAACAATTCCATTTTGGTAAAGTTTTGGTAAAGTTTGGTAAGATTTGGTAATCTATTTTTGACTGCATGACCCTGGCAACGGCATCTTGCGTATGCTGACTCTTGAACACGATAATTGCTTGTTCTGAGGCAAAAATGCGCGCCATGCGTGGCATATGAAACAAAAAGCAGCTCACAGCCACTTTATGTCAATGGTTCATCAATTGCCGATTACAGTTTCATTTACAGATAACGTCGATTACTCTGTTAGTGATTCCCCAGCATAAAAATCAATTATCTTTGTCCGGAAAATGTACTCGTACTTTGACTGGAGTTGCTGCGCCTCTGCCTGGAATAGATTTCCCACAGCAATCTGATAATCATAGTAGGTGGCGGCTCCTGCATCATACTTTGTCTGTGTCTGTCTCAATGCCTCGCGGCATTTGTTGACTTCGGTTTCGAGAAGTGTGTATTTTTCATACGAAGTGTTCGCATTGACTATCGCCTGTTTTACTTCTTTGTCAAGGGCCAGTTTCGCTTGAGTAAGTTCGTATTCAGCCCGAGTGCAGGCCAACTTTTTCTGTTTGACATTGTTTGAAGTTGTGAAAGCACTGAGGATAGGGATATTCAATGACAGTGTGACATAAGAACTCATATTATCACGGAACTGATCTCTGAAATTATAATCTGACCCTTCCGGTCTGGTTCTGGCATTAGAAAAAGTGGATCCATACCCAGCATTGAGGCTGACTGTCGGCCAGAATGAGGATTGCGCAATGAATACATCACTTTTAGCTATATCTATTGCAAGTTCTCCTTGCTTGATTTGCGGGAGTTGAAAAGCAGATGACACTACATCCGAAACACTCCAAAGTCGCAGATCCACCGTATCAAAATCTTCATCTTCGATTAAGATGTCAAAATTCTCCCAATCTTCTATTTCAAGCAGTTCACAAAGTGAAACTTTATCAACATTCAGGTTGTTCTGCGCAGAGGATTGCTCCACCTTGGCATTGGTAATATCGGCTTGTATGTTCAGCAAGTCACCCTGAGTGGCAACTTTGTATTCCAGCTTTTTACGAATGGCACCCTCTTGTTCTTCAAGCATGGAAATTTTCCGTTTACATACCTCAATCGCTTCTTTGTCAAGTACAATATTCAAGAAAAGAGCAGTCACATTCAATGCGATATCATTCTTTGTTTTTTCAGTTTCCAACAACGCATACTGCAAATTGAGTTTAGCCTTTGTAACATTATTCTTTCTTTCAAAGCCGGAAAACAGAGTCATTGAACCTCCGATTGTAGTACTCATGTCATATACAGACCGGTTAGTCAGAAATTGATACGTTGTAGGATCAAGTACTCGGCCGGTAGATAAATTATGACGATTGGAATAAGTGATAGATGGAAGATAATTCTGTTTGGATTGTATAAAAACTAAATTGGCGATGTTTTGATTACTAACATCAATGGCGACGCATTTCCCATTATTGGCACGATAAATACAATCTTTTAAAGAAAAAACTTCTTGTCCATAAGTAATACTTCCCAGAAGAATAGAAAAACTCACACAAACCAAAAACCGTATATCACGAGGCATATAATAATAAACTCTAATTTCGTGTCTTGATGATTGATTGCAGATTTGACCCTATTTTGAGAGATTGAGCGCTTGGAAATGATGGAAAAAGACATTAAGGCTTGACAGAAGCAAATACATGTAGCGTAGTTAATATGTTTAATAGATTACATACTGAATACAATAATAGTTATGGTATGAAATAGCTAAGCATTAATGATAGCACATTATATAAGAAGTGCAAAAGCGATGTTAGCCCAAAAGCTTTCATCCTACTTTCTTTTGTTCTATAAAAGGCATAGCAATAGGTTAAAGAAATGCCAATAGCCGAAACACCTAAAATATCCTCTATTCGGAACCCGTGACTTAATATGAACAAGACGATAGATATCAAACAGGCAATAGAAAAATAAATTCTATCATTCTTTCTAAGCAACAACAATAATTCTATTACACCAAATTGAAATAATAGCGTTTCAACTATTGGGGCAAATATTAGTAGAGCAAAGTTCTCTTCTGCTACACTCATATTTGAGACTATGTCATTATCAAAGTCGATATGACAGACATAGCTAAGAAACAAATCAGCGCCTATTGATATCAGTAATAAGCACAAAAATAAATGCCATTCATGAGCATGGAACCCAATTATTTGTTTGCTAATATTTGATGATGTATTATTGCACATTTCTTCTCGTCCAGCATATTATCATAATCCCCCCCATTAGTAATGAAAGGCCTTTCTTCGCAAATAATAACCAATCTTGTTCTATTGAAATCGGAGTAATACACAAAATGCAAACAAATATAAATAATATAATCAATTTAACTGACGGAGTTGTTAAGAATATTAATTTATAAATGATACAACTTAACGGAATAATGGCCATATAGCCTATCATTTGAATA
>JAGHTI010000097.1 GCA_018065415.1 Candidatus Equicola stercoris | reverse complement strand
TAAACATATATACACTTTACCGGTTTAGTGTTCTTTTTTTTGGTGCTGAATCTTCATAAAGAAATCGAATATCTTCACTATGAAATGCCAATTTCTTTATGAACTATTGTGCAAACCGAATGTACTACCAAAATAAATTTTATTTATTTTCTTTTATTGAGACAAAAAGGCACGAAATTTATTTCTGTGAATTATTGTATCAGTAAAAGTAAAACGGAGTTTTGTAGGTAGTGCTGAGGTGCCGCCAATAGTCCGTGAAACTTCACTAACTTTTCGTGAATCTTCACAAAGTTATGGTCAAATGTTTATGAAGTTGCGACCATTTCTTTATGAAGTTTCAGCAATTTCTTTATGAAGTGTAGAGCATTTCTTTGTGTCGCGTAGAGCCATTGTTTATGTCGCATAGAGCCATTGTTTATGTCACATAGGACAATTATAAACAAGGCTTGAATCTACGGCACATTTCAAATTGCTCTGCTCGACACTTATGTCGAATCTGCCAGCCACTACTATACGCTGTACTTCTTCGATAGTTGGGGTCAACCTGACGCGAATAAGCACCCCGTCTATGGTATCTAATTCGTTATAGGCACGCGAACAATTGATGCGACCTTCAGCAAGTTCTTGCAGTATGTCCATATCTGCGAGTTCTTCTTCGGTCAGTGATTTGTCTTTCTTCTTCTTTCTCTCTTTGAGGGTTGCAAGTTTTGAGTTGCATCCCAGAGGAGAAAGGAAATACAAATCAATACGTTGTCCGAGTGTACCAATGTTGATGTCAACATCCGAAAGAAGATAGACCTTGTGGTCCTTTTCAATCTTTGTTGATATCATCTGTGGTTTGATGAGGTCCATGATGTCCTTTTCGGCTTCTTCAAGCAATGTGGTAATGTCCAACATTGCCTGTCTTGCTTTGTTCCAGAATGGAACGATGTCTTTTGGGTTGTTCATAATAAAAATCTTTTAAACACATTTACGAATGCAAAAGTACAATCAAAAAAAATGTCCTGTATGCGTTTATACGTTAAGATTTTCTTAACAAAAATAAAAAGTACCTAAAATAAGTGAAAAAATGTAAAAACAAGTGTGACTTTGTGACTTTGTGACTTTGTGACTTTGTGACTTAAATGCGTGCACGCATACGTTCATATTTTATTTAAGAAGATAAGAAAATATATAATAATATATTATTATATACAAAAGAAACGAAGAAAAAAGAGTGTAAAATACTGCAATTTTTTCATGTTTATTTTGTTTGTCACAAAGTCACAAAGTCACAAAGTCACAAAACTAAATGATAACAAATAAAGAAATCCATAAGACAACAAAAAAAGGGCGATTTTCACAAACCACCCACTTTGCATTTTCGATTATAAAAAGTATTATTTTACTGCAAAGGTACATATTTTTTGTAAAAAGCAAAGGAAATCGAAAAAATTAGTATATTTGCAGAAAGAAAACAAGAAATCTCATGCTATGATTACAAGCGAAAACAAAAATCAGGTTGACAAGATTTGGAACATATTCTTCTCCAATGGTATCAACAACCCTCTGTCGGTAGTTGAGCAGTTCACTTACCTTCTCTTCATCAAGATGCTTGACGATAAGGAGATAGAAAAGGAAAGTCTTGCCAATTCTTTCGGCATCTCTGTTCTCAACCCCACCTTTCCTGATGGTTTCTTTGTTGAGCCCGACCATGAGAGGGGGAGGGCAGGAGTCAGATACCATGACCTGCGTTGGCATGTGTTCCGTGAGATGGGTGCTGAAAACATGTTCCGCATTGTCCGCGATTATGTCTTTGACTTTATCAAGCAGATAGGCGATGACGAATCGGCATATACAAGGTATATCAATGATGCCCGTCTGGAAATCTCTTATCCCGATATCTTGCAGTCTATCGTTCAGGGAATAGACAATCTCAATATTGAGGGCGACTACAACCATGTCATGGGCGACATCTATGAGTATATCCTCGACACCATGGCTGCCAATGGTGCAAGCGGTCAGTTTCGCACTCCGCCTCACATCATCAGGATGATGGTGGAGATGATGCAGCCTACCGTTGACGACATCATCTGCGACCCTGCCATGGGCACTGCCGGCTTCCTTGTGGAGTCTGCCAAATACTTGCAGGAGAAGTTCAGCGAACCGTTGATGGACGAGGAGACGCAGGCACGTTTCAACTCCACCATGTTCAACGGTTTCGACACTGACCCTACCATGATGCGTATTGGTTCCATGCACCTCATGGTGAACAATGTGAAGAATCCATCTATCACGCGAAGAGACTCCCTGTCGCAGAACAACAATGATGAAAAACTATACACGCTCACCCTTGCCAATCCACCTTTTGCTGGCAGTGTCAACGCTTCGAGCATCAATGCCGCATTGAAGCAGATTACCGACACCCGCAAGACGGAACTCCTCTTCGTGGCACAGTTCCTCCGCGGTCTGCGTCTCGGTGGCAGGTGTGCGAGCATCGTGCCCGACGGTGTTCTCTTCGGCACCAGCAAGGCTCATGTGTCACTGCGTAAGGAACTGGTAGAAAACCAGTATCTCCGTGCCGTCATCTCCATGCCTTCGGGAGTCTTCAAGCCATACGCCGGAGTTTCCACTGCAATTCTGATTTTCACACGTACTGACAATGGCGGAACGGACCGTGTATGGTTCTACGACATGACGGCAGACGGTTACACCCTCGACGACAGACGCACGCCAACAGGCGAGACCGACATCCCGGACATCGTAAACCGTTTCCTGCACATGGAAGGCGAGGAAGGTCGCACGCGGAAAGACAAGAGTTTTCTCGTGCCTGTTGACGAGATTCGTAGCAACGGCTACGACCTCTCTATAAATAAATATAAGGAGATAGAGCGTGTCAAGGTAGAATATGAACCCGTGAGCGTTCTGCTCAGCCGTCTCGGAAACACCGAGAAAGAGTTTGCCAAGGGTTACGAGCAACTTACAAAGATGCTGGAGGAAGACGCATGAAAATATCCATCCGATTCTACAACGACCATGAGGTGCGAGCGGTTTGGGAGGAGGCTACCAGCAAATGGTATTATTCTGTGCTTGACGTAATCGGTGCATTCAATATGCAGGATGATTACGGGAAGAATCGCAACTACTGGAAGTACCTGAAAGCGAAACTCAAGAAGGAATCATCTCAAGTGGTTAGTGCCACTACCCAGTTGAAATTAGTTGCTCCTGATGGTAAGCGTCATCTTACCGATGTCATGGACATGGACACGGTGCGACTTCTGGCGATGTCGTTCCCGAACAACCGGTCTATGGCATTCATCGATTGGCTGACAAGGAGTGACAACAGCATTGATGGACAGAGTCGGAAGAAGGCATACGCCCTGTTTGAAAGTGGCATACTCGATTCCATACCTGCAGGCACCATAGTAGGGCTGCAGCAGATACATGGCTATCTGTTCGAGGGGCTTTACGACTTTGCGGGAAAGATTCGCGAGCGGACGATATGGAAGGACGGCACTCTGTTTTGTCGTGTAGAATATCTGAAGTGCAATCTTGAAGAAGTTGAGAAGATGCCACAGAACACCTTTGATGAGATTGTAAGCAAATATGTAGAGATGAATGTCTGCCATCCTTTCATGGAAGGCAATGGCAGGTCTGCACGCATCTGGCTCGACCTGATGTTCAAGAAATCTTTGAAGAGGTGTGTCGATTGGAGTAAAATAGACAAGACAGACTACCTCAACGCCATGCGCAAGAGCATGACGGACTCCTCAGACATCCGCCGACTGCTTGCCAGTGCCCTCACCGACGACATCACGAGCCGTGAACTCTTTATGAAGGGCATTGATTATTCATATTATTACGAACAGGAGGACAACGCATGAAACAAGGATGGGAATATAAAAAACTGGGAGAGGTTTGCGAAGTTACCATGGGACAATCTCCAAATGGTTCAAGCATAAACGAATCTGAGGGCATTGAATTTCATCAAGGTAAAACATGCTTTGGCGATAGGTTTCTTGGTAAATCAAATCAATATACGACTTCTCCAACAAAATTTGCAGAAGTAAACTCTGTACTATTGTGTGTTAGAGCACCTGTGGGATTTCCGAATATTACAAATAGGAAAATTTGTATTGGGCGTGGATTATGTTCGCTTATATCTATGCCAGAATTGGATAATAACTTTCTATTCTATGCCTTGTTGGGGAAACAGGATTACTTTGAGAAGAATGCAACAGGTTCAACCTTTAAAGCGATTTCTTCAAAAGTAGTTAGCAACGCCCTCATCCCTCTTCCTCCTCTTGCTGTTCAGGAGTCGATAGTTAGAGAGTTGGACGAGATAAACAATCTCATCCAGTTGAAGAAGGAGCAGATTAAAGACCTTGACAGTCTGGCACAATCGCTCTTCTATGAAATGTTTGGCGACCCAGTGGAAAACCCAAAAGGATGGGAAATCAAAAAACTGGGAGAAGTTTGTCTGGGCAAGTTAAAATACGGTTCTGGTGCATCTGCGATAGAATATGACGGAGTTGTCCGTTATGTAAGAATAACAGATATAAATGATGACGGAACCTTGAACGATGACATTAAGTCACCGTCTATAATAGAAGATGATTATATCCTTCAAGAGGGTGATATTCTTTTTGCCAGAAGCGGTGCAACAGTAGGAAAGACATACCTCCACACCAATATCAACCAAAAGTGTTTATATGCAGGCTATCTTATAAAAGCAAGGATAGATAATTCTATAATGTGTCCATTATATGTTTTTCATTTTACTAAATCTCATGCGTATAAGTCTTGGGTAATGTTGAATGCACGTGCTGTTGCTCAACCTAACATAAATGCAAAGCAATATAGCGATTGCCCTATCCCTCTTCCACCTCTTGCTCTCCAGCAGTCTTTTGCTGAACGTGTTGAGGCAATAGAAAAAATGAAAACAGAGATAAAGAGTGCCATAGCAGACCTTGAGGTTCTGCTCGCCTCGCGAATGCAACATTGGTTCGACTGACAACCGTAAGAGTCAAAAAGTCAAAGAGTCAAAGAGTCGAAGAGTTGAAAACTCTCAGACCTCTCAGACCTCTCAGACCTCTAAAAAATATAACCGCAAAAACATATATGCTGAATTTCGACTATCTTCTCACACACGACAACGAGAACCTGCACTCGTTTCTCCACCGTCTGCACGAGCGGTGCAGCAAGGCGGAGGTGAATCAGGCTACGAACCCAGAGGTCTCCGTCATCTACGGCAGACAGGCTCTGGAGTATATCGTCGCCGCCATCTATCAGGTGGAAGGGCTCGACTACGACAGCAAGGACGACCTCTTCACACACGTCACTGCACAGCAGTTTGTGGAACGTGTGGGCGACAAGACCATCATAGGCTATATGCACCTGATAAGGAAGGTGGGAAACCTCGGTGCTCATGGTCGCAAGGTAACCCGCAAGGAGTCACGCGAAGCCCTCATGGCTCTCTACGACATTGTAAGGGCTTATATGTACCATTGGGACTTCTTCACTGACATACCGCACTTCGACCTCTCGCTTGTCCCTATGAGTCAGGCTCCGCTCACCATCATAGAGACACCAAGGACGGTGACTCGCACAAAGACGGAACAACCGTCGCCTGCCATAACACCATCAGCGAAGACCGCAGAGACTCCTGTGCACATCCATCAGAAGTCGTCACAGATGACAGAAGACGAAACACGCAAGTTGTTTATCGACGTCATGCTCAAGGAGGCTGGATGGGATGTGATGGAAGAAGACGGTCTCATCGCTTCGGGAAAGGCGTGCATAGAGATTGAGGTCAGCGGGATGCCAAACAATACTGGCACAGGACGTGCCGACTATGTGCTCTTTGGCAACGACGGCGTGCCACTGGCAGTCATCGAGGCAAAGAGGACATCATGCGATGTGGAGGTGGGACGCAAACAGGCTTGCCTCTATGCCGACTGCCTCGAAAGGAAATATGGCTACCGCCCTGCCATCTACTACACCAATGGATTAGTAATAAAATATATCGATGGACTGGGCTACCCAGACCGCAACCTGTATGCCTACCACTCCATCGAGGATTTGCAATATCTGCGACAGAAGAGAGGACGTGCTCTCATCACCGACATGAAGCCGAATCCTGACATTGCTGGGCGTGACTACCAACTCACTGCTGTCAAGAGCGTCTGTGAGCATTTCAACACCTTCCACCGTAGGGCTCTGCTCGTCATGGCGACAGGCACCGGCAAGACACGCACCGCCATATCGCTGACGGAAATCCTCACACGCAACAACTGGGCAAAGAACATCCTGTTCCTTGCCGACCGTACCGCACTGGTGAGTCAGGCTTACGACAGTTTTGTGGAACATCTGCCTGCTGAAACAAAATGCGTCTTGTCAGAAGATGCAGACCCCGACATGGGGGCACGCATCATGTTCTCCACATACCAGACAATGGTAAACTACATAGACGGAGAACGCAAGCACTTCTCTGTGGGGAGGTTCGACCTCATCATCATAGACGAAGCACACCGCTCTGTGTTTGGTAAGTATGGGGCTATCTTCGACTATTTCGACTCACTCCTTGTCGGACTCACTGCCACACCGCGAGAGGACATAGACCGAAGCACCTACGACCTCCTCTACCTCGAAGGCGGACAACCAAACTTCTCTTACGAACTCGACGATGCCGTCCGTGACGGAAACCTTGTCAGTTACAAGGTGCTGAAGAGAACGTCCGACATCATCAACCGTGGCGTGAAATACGACGAGAGGACGAAAGAGGAAAAGGAACAACTGGAGACAATCTTTGCAGAACGAAAGAAACAGGCTGCTACAGACCTTGATGCAACGATCCCAAATTCTATATACGACATTCGGGATGGAGACATATACAGAATCTTCTACAACCGCGACACCATATCGCAGATGCTCGACGACCTGATGGAGAATGGACTTCGCATCGGTGGCAACGAGACGGTGGGAAAGACCATCATCTTCGCCTACAACCACGAGACAGCAAAACTCATCGTAGAGGTGTTCCGCGAGAAATATCCTGAATATGGTGCAGACTTCTGCCAACTCATTGACAACTACGTGAACTATGCACAGGGCATCCTCGAAAAGTTCAAACTGCAGGACAAACTGCCACAGATTGCTGTCAGCGTGGATATGCTCGACACTGGTGTGGACGTGCCGAGCATCCTGAATCTCGTGTTCTTCAAGATGGTACACTCGAAGATTAAGTTCTGGCAGATGATAGGACGTGGCACACGTCTGTGCAAAAACATCTTCGGTCCGGAGAGGGACAAAGAGTTCTTCTATATCTTCGACTACTGCGGAAACTTTGAGTATTTCGGCAAAAATCCTAAAGGGGTGACGCCTGTCCCTGCGGTGTCGCTGACGGAAAGACTGTTTTGCTTGCGACTCGACATTGCTGCAAACCTACAAGATGCAAAGCATCAGCAAGACCCTTATTCGAAGACTCTCCATGACGAGTTGAAGGACATCCTCTGCAGTCAGGTGTGCTCTCTGGAGGAACATCGCATCGGAGTGAGAAAGGTGCTCCCTCAGATATACGAGTTCAAGCAAAGAGACCGATGGGAATACATCAATGAGTTAGATGTACGCATACTGCATAACGAGGCGGCACCGCTACTGCCTCGCACCATGTTTGAGGAGATGGCTCTGCGTTTCGACATAATGATGTTGAGCATCATGCTCGGAAAGATAGACACCACAGAAGACAACACCAGAATGGCAAACAGGTGTATTGAAAAGGTAATCATCATAGCAGAACTGCTGGAAAGGAAGGCATCTATCCCGCAGGTGAAAGCCCACATGAACACCATAGCGATGATAAAGAAGTCTGCTTTCTGGGACGGAGCCGGACTGAAAAGCCTTGAAGACGTGCGCAGGGAGTTGAGGGATTTGATGCAGTACCTCGCTGATGATGCAAAGGCAAGGCGAACATTCATTGTCGATTTTGAAGATGTCATCACAAAAAAAGAAACTAATGACGCCCCAGTGCTCGCAAAGATGTCGTACAAGGAGAAGATACTTGACTATCTCGAAAACAATATGGACAGTGAGACTCTCAGCAAGATACGCAACATGGAACAACTCACTGCAGAAGACATCAGCGAACTGGAACGGATCTTCTGGCAGGAACTTGGTTCAAAGGAAGACTATCAAAACTACATCGGCAGCAGAACCTTTGGAAACATAGCGGCATTTATACGTTCAGTGATAGGAATAAACCGCTCTGTGGCTATGGAGAACTACCGCAGTCTGATTGCTGACAGTGCTCTCAACTCGCAACAGGAATTGTACTTGAAGAACATCATCGACTACGTGTGCCAGAACGGAGACATCGAGGGCACCTGCTTCCAGAAAGCACCGCTCGCCAACCTGCAGTGGAGTCGTGTCTTCGGTACAAACATGCACAAGATTTCAATTTATGTTAATAATCTGCATAACGTCATCTTCCCATCGCAGATGGTAGGGTGATGATACGAAAACGAAAACGAAAACGATACGCTGACGCTACGATACGCTTCGCTACGATACGTTTCACTACGATACGCTTCGCTACGAAAACAATATATAATATAATGAAAGACTGCACTGATGAATTGAAAGAGATTACTTCCTTATTGGAGGAATCGGGAATGGATGTGACGCCGATGGTGGAAGTGCCTTATTTTTCTGCTGGTGTGGTGTGCGGAAAGCCTTCCGAGATTGGCGACCAGACGGATGAGACATTCTGGATTCCTCAAGACTTGCTAAAGCGGGATTGTAATTACGTGATAAGGGCGACTGGCGACTCAATGATTGGTGCAAACATCTTTGATGGCGACAAACTTGCTGTCCGTGCCGGTGCTGATGCCAAGAGTGGCGACATCGTGGTGGCATATATTGATGGACTTTCTACGATAAAGGCTTATTTTGAGGATGAGGACGATGGACGTTGGTTAGTACCACAAAATGAAAACTATGAACCGATAAGGATAGACGACAATATGGACGTGAGGATATTGGGGGTTGTCCTCAGTATATTACACGAAATGCCTCGCGTAGAATACAAAGCGTGTATGAAGGCGGTGCGAGGTGTGAAGAAAAATAGCGACAAGGTTATCACTGAGACGATGATACAGAGGGCAATAAAAGAGGTTCTGCCATTGATACAGACCAACCGCCAATGGTTTTCCGTCTATCGTGTCCTTGTGGATAGGGGGTATATAAATGATGAAGATTTTTCTGTGTTCGTTAGTCTTATAAACAACTTGATGAAAGAAGAAGCACCGAAACTCAATCCTGACGACCTACGCAGGATGTCGGTAGATTGTTTCAAAAAACCTTTCGTACTGTGGACACACGAAAATGCACCAATAAGGG
Organism: Candidatus Equicola stercoris; assembly: GCA_018065415.1. Taxonomy (GTDB): domain Bacteria; phylum Bacteroidota; class Bacteroidia; order Bacteroidales; family Bacteroidaceae; genus Prevotella. Next base: position 733 of record JAGHTI010000097.1, on the reverse strand, counting down.
ACAAAAGATTTTTTGACTACCTGAAAATAGCAAAGAAATTTAATATGGCTTTGAGGAAAAGTTTCTGAAAGTTTCAGGAAAAGTTTCTGAAAGTTTCAGGAAAATGAAAAAAAAAGCCAAAAGTTTCAGGAAAAGTTTCTGAAAGTTTACGCCGAAGGATTTTTTTTCTTCGACTTTTTTTTTTCTCCCGACCTTTGCTTGTGGAAATAAAAAGTGCGCACTTTTTCCAATAAAGTTTAACAAATTAAATTTATTTCAAAATGAGACGAATTGGAAAAATCGTTGCCATTGGCAACAAACGTGAAGGACTGTCTCAAACCACAGGTGAAAGGTGGATGAGACAGGAAGTGGTAGTAAGTTGGGATGAGCAAGTGCAGAACGCAGAGCCTTGCCCAACAAGTATTGTTATGGAAGTAAAAAAAGAACTGAACGAGCAACGAGTGCAAACTGCAATCGCTTCTGGTGAAAGTGTGGAATTTTCTTTCTTTATGACTGCCAGACCGTATGAAGGTCGTTATTACAATAACATTACAGGTTTCTTACCACGTGAATTTTATGAGTAAAGAGTTTTAATCCTCGCAAAATGTTTTCGACTCTCGCAGAGAAAATCTTGCCTCTTACGAGGTTATGTATATAAGTATATGCCTTTATGCAAGTTAACTTCCAACAGTCATATACTTCTATCCATGCCATCCATGATGGCTCAAGATTTTTACGCAGAGGGCAGAGGCGC
>JAGHTI010000104.1 GCA_018065415.1 Candidatus Equicola stercoris | reverse complement strand
AAACCTCAAAACCTTTCAAACCATGCCTATCTATACAAAAACAGGAGATAAAGGAGAAACTAGTCTCGCCGATGGTAGAAGAGTACGAAAATGTTGCACACGAGTAGAAAGCTACGGCACTATCGATGAACTATCATCATACATAGGACTTCTCATAGCGAAAATGAATGGGAACACTATCTCTGACGTTGCCACAATTATCCCTGATTTGATAAGCATACAAAACGACTTATTCAATATCAGCAGCGAATTGGCAGGAGTGCATACCACAGGCTATGACGAGTCAATAGAAAAGTTAGAACACCATATCGACGATATGAACCTCAGCCTCCCTACCCTACATGAATTTATACTTCCGGGAGGTACGGAATGTGCCGCCATTGCCCATATATGCCGTACTATATGCCGCAGGGCTGAGCGTTGCATCATCACGTTGGCAGAAACGGAAACAGTAAACGAACATATCATCGTCTATATTAACCGCCTTAGCGATTATCTGTTCATGTTAGCGAAAAAGTTGAATTTTATCGCTGGTGTCAAAGAAAATACATGGCAAAAAACTTGCAAATAATTTTTTATTTACTAATTTTGCCGCCTAAAATAACAAAGACACTGATTGTCGATTGCTGAAAACTAAAAAAATTATATATTATGTATTGGACACTTGAATTAGCATCAAAACTTGAAGATGCACCATGGCCTGCAACGAAAGAAGAACTGATAGACTATGCAACTCGTTCAGGTGCACCTATGGAAGTTCTCGAGAATCTTAGAGAGATAGAAGATGAGGGCGACATATACGAGAGCATTGAAGATATATGGCCTGACTACCCTACAAAAGAAGATTTTCTGTTTAACGAGGACGAATACTAATCTTTTCTTCTGATAATACATTTTCCACTGTATTATATCGCATTGAGTCTTATTTATTAAGAAGAATGAAATAAAATGCGATAAAATACGTTATGTATTTGTGTTCGGACGCAAATTATGTTTATCATTGCTATGTTGCCTATCGGCGACAGGAGTATGGGCGCAGTACGATGCAGGTTTCGCACAGTATTGGGCTGTACAACCATTTTATAATCCTGCCTCTGTGGGCAAAGACCCAAAACTGAACATTATCGGTGCTTACAATATGTCGTTGACGGGATTCACTCATAACCCGAAGACGATGTATATCGGTGCGGACATGCCTGTAAGAATACTAAAATCTTATCATGGCATTGGCATAGGAATCATCAATGACCAGATAGGTCTGTTTCGACATCAGAACATTCAGGCTCAGTTTGCTGCCACCATACATTTGTTTGGCGGTGACCTGAAGATTGGTGGACAAGTGGGATTGATAAACGAAAATTTCGAAGGTTCAAAAATAGACCTTGATGATGCTGACGACCCTGCTTTCATCAAATCCGACCAAACGGGCAGTTCTCTTGACTTATCTGCTGGTATCTATTATAAACATCGAAATTTTTATGTAGGAGCATCTGCAAAACATCTTAACTCTCCAATGGTGGAACTGGGAGAACAGAACCAGATTGACATTGGCATGTCATATTATTTTCTCGGTGGATGCAATATAAAGACAAATATTCCGTTTTTAAGTATACAACCGTCGTGTATATTGCGTACTGATATGTCGGCATATAAGGCTGACATCACCGTTAGAGGCACATACATAAAGGATGGCAAACGTTTGGAGGCTGGAGTATCATACAGTCCGAAGACGTCATATACCATTTCTTTGGGCGGAGACTTCCATGGTATCAACCTGGGATATAGTTATGAAATTTATACCTCTGCACTGAAAATCGGCAATGGGTCACACGAACTGACATTGGGATACCAAATGGATATAGACATGACAAAAAAGGGAAAGAACAAACATAAAAGTGTAAGACTGTTATAGTTTAGAATTTAAAGACAAAAGACAAAATATGAATAACATTTTAAAAATTGCGAACAAGACTATCTGTGGAAGCATATCTGCAATGACAATACTACTTGTGTTGACAGGATGCTTCAGCAATAAGTCGGCTGTATCAACTGGCGGAGAACTGGTGGGCAGTAGCGGTCACAGTTATGTCGAACCTTCACCTTATGGCATGATAAGGATAGACAGAGGTTCACTGAAGATGGGTATCGAAAACCAAGACACTCTGTGGGGTAAAAATACACCTCTCAGAGAAATTTCTGTTGATGGTTTTTGGATGGATGACACAGAGGTCACAAACTCAGAGTACAGACAGTTTGTCAACTGGGTACGCGACTCTATATTCCGTGAACGTCTGGCAGACCCTGCTTATGGTGGCGATGAGACTTACAAGATAGAGGAAGATAAAGAAGGAAACCCTATCAAGCCTGTATTGAATTGGAAGAAGGCTCTACCAAAAAAGATGGATGAAGATCAACAGAGAGCCTACGAAAGTCTGTTTGTAACCAATCCTGTGACTGGCGAGAAGATGTTGGACGCTAGACAGATGAACTATCGTTATGAGATTTATGACTATACCGCTGCGGCTATGCGTAAGTATCGTCTGAATCCTAATGAAAGAAATCTAAACACCGACATTACTGCCAACCCAAACGAGGTTGTAATGATTTCTAAAGATACTGCTTACATAAATGACGAAGGTGAAATAGTTAGACAGACCATAAACCGTCCATTGAGCGGTCCTTGGGATTTCTTGAATACATATATTGTAAACATCTACCCTGACACAACATGTTGGGTCAACGACTTCCCTAATGCTATGAATGAGGTCTATATGCGTCAATATTTTGCAAGTGCTGCATATAATGATTATCCTGTCGTAGGAGTTACATGGGAACAGGCAAACGCATTCTGTGCATGGCGTACCGACTATCTACTGAAAGGACTCGGTGGTGTTGCAAAATTCATACAACGATACCGCCTGCCTACAGAAGCCGAATGGGAGTTTGCTGCAAGAGGAAAAGATGGTACAGAGTTCCCTTGGGATAATGAAGATGTCAAAGACGGCAGAGGATGTTTCTACGCAAACTTCAAACCAGACAACGGCGACTATACACAAGATGGAAACCTCATCACGTCGCGTGTCGGCAACTATTCCACAAACACCAATGGTCTTTATGATATGGCAGGAAATGTGGCTGAGTGGACATCTACAATATACACAGAGGCTGGCATCAATGCCATGAACGATATAAATCCACAACTATCGTACAATGCTGCGAAGGAAGACCCTTACCGCCTGAAGGTAAAGAGTGTCAGAGGTGGTTCATGGAAAGACCCAGAATCGTACATCCGCAGTGCATGGCGTTCATACGAATATCAAAATCAGCCACGCTCATACATAGGCTTCAGATGTGTGAGAAGCCTAGCAAGCACTACAAGTAAAAAACAGAAAAAGCAAAAGAAATAGAATATGACTCATTACAGTAATTTCAATCTTATATACAGACTGCAGAAATGGATGGACAGCGTTGCTGGTCAGACATTCATGAACTATGCTTATTCATGGGGTGCAGCAGTTGTTATCCTCGGAACACTTTTCAAACTGACACACCTGCCTTTCGCAAACGTGATGCTGTTTCTTGGTATGGGTACTGAGGTGTTCGTGTTTTTCATCTCTGCCTTCGACCGTCCGTTTGACAAGACTGCCGATGGTCAGGTATTGTTTAGCAACAATATGACTACAGGAGAAGACATGGCAAATGAACAGGCTCCAACCATTCCAACATTGGAAATCAGCGACATTGCTGACAAGGTGGTAGATAAATTGCAGTCGTTACATATCGCTGCCGCCACTGAGGCTGCAGAGAGAATAGCACAGAAGAATGAAGAAAAGAACGACAGCGAAGATGAATCTGTCAATATCGCTGAGGCTCTTAATGCTATGCAGAACCCATCATGGCTACAATTGCAGACGCAGATTTCACCAGAGATGGCAGAAGCACAGCAACATTATGTAGAGTCGCTTAACAATCTCACAGAGATGTTGGTAAAGGTAAGTGAACAGAGTGAGAAACTGACTCAGAACTCAGAAGAAATGGAAAATCTCAACCGCACACTTACTGGTATCTGCAAGATATACGAGATGCATCTTAAGAGTGCTGGCTCACAGGTGGGTGTCATAGACCTCATCAACGACCAGACACGCAAGATGGCAACACAGATAGAACAACTGAATAGCATATACACACGAATGATAGAAGCAATGACTATCAACATGAGAGCCGCTGCCCCTGGTGTAAATCTAAACGACTAAGTTAATTGATAATTGATAATTGATAATTGATAATTGATAATTACAACCGCAAAACCGTAAAACCGTAAAACCGTAATTAAAAGACATGGCAATAAAGAAAAGACCTCTGAACCCCCGCCAGAAGATGATAAACCTTATGTATGTCGTCCTCATGGCAATGCTCGCGCTGAACATTTCAACGGAGGTTCTGAATGGTTTTACTATAGTAGAAGAAAGTTTGCAACGTACTACATCTAATTCAACCAAACGCAATGATGCCATCTACCATGAGTTCCAAGAAGAACTGAAGAACTCACCGAGAAAGGTACAGGGAAACTTCCTCAAGGCTACACATGCAAGAAGAATAAGTGATTCTTTGTTCAACTTCGTAGATTCCCTGAAGTGGGCAATAGTAAAGGATGCAGATGGTCCTAATGGAGACATCAACAATCTGGAAAACAAAGACGACCTTGAAGCAGCATCACATGTTATGTTGGCACCAATAACTGGCAAGGGACAGGCATTGAAGAAGGCTATCGATAATTACCGCGAAAAGATTCTCAGCATGATAACGAACAGAAATCAATATGAGATTATCGCAAGCAACTTATCAACGGCTATACCTAAAAGTCCTTTGGCAGTAGGCAAGAACTGGCAGGAATACCATTTTGAGAACATGCCAGTGGCTGCTGCTATAACACTGTTGTCAAAGTTACAGAGTGACATCCGTTATGCAGAAGGCGAAGTGTTGCATTCTTTGGCAGCAGAGGTGGGCATAATAAAGGATATACAACCACAAGATGCAAAGGTTAACGAATTTAAGGCTTTCGTCATCCCTAATGCACAGACGTTGACACGTGGAAGTAAGTTCCAGGCAAGAATCATTATGGCTGCCATCGACTCTACACAGAAACCTAAAGTCTTCGTTGGTGGACGACAGATTAGTTCCGATGGACTTTATGAGGTGGTAACGAGTCGTACAGGAGATTTCACATTGAGCGGATTCATCGAGATGCTGGCTGTTGACAGTTCTGTGATACGTCGTCCGTTTGAACAGAAATACACTGTGGTAGATCCTACAGCAACAGTATCTGCTGATCTCATGAACGTACTCTATGCTGGTTATGACAACCCAATGAGTGTGAGTGTCCCTGGAGTTTCCCGTAATCAGGTCACAATGACGATGAGTGGCGGAACCCTAACATCGAAAGGTAACGGAAAGTATGTTGCCCGTCCATCAAAGCCGGGACAGTCTGTGACGTTCACTGTCATCTCAAATGCCAATGGTGGTCGCCAGCAGATGGGACAGTTTACATTCCAAGTAAGAAAACTACCAGACCCAACACCATTCATAGACATACCTGCAGAAGGCGGTTCTGACCGTTTCAAGGGTGGTGGCATGAACAAAGGACAGATATTGGCTCTGACAACTCTCGGTGCCGCTATTGACGATGGCTTGTTGCACATACCTTTCAAAGTAATAAGTTTTGAGGCTGTATTCTTTGACCAGATGGGTAACGCCATACCGCAGAAGTCGGATGGTGCAAACTTCTCAGACAAACAGAAAAGTGTATTCCGTTCACTCGCAAGAGGAAAACGTTTCTACATATCACGCGTAGTAGCCATAGGACCAGATGGCATTCAGCGTACACTCCCACAAGCAATGGAGATAATAGTAAAATAAGAATCAAATAAAATAAAAACAATATATGAAAAAGACTCTTTTCACAATAACCTTGTTGCTGATGATATGCATGCAGGCATCTGCACAACCTAAAGCGAGAAAGAATCAGCAGAAGACGACGACAACAGGAGTTACGGAACGTCAGAGACTCACCTTCCCTACTGCGGTAGCCATGCCAGAAGACGTGGTTTGGCGTAGAGACATATACAGAACCCTCGACTTAACAAAAGATGCAAATGCAGCATTGTACTATCCCGTAGAACCTATGGGAAAGCAGATAAACATGTTTACATTCGTCTTCCGTCTTGTAATCACAGGTGCTCTGCCTATCTATCAATACCGCCTTGACGGTAATGAGTCCTTTATGGAAAAAGACAAAATAAAAGTAAAAGAGTTTCTTGACAACTACAACATCTTCTACGAAGAAAAAGACGGACGTTTTGTTATCGACAACAGCGATGTACCTTCTGCAGAAGTGTTGAGTTATTATATCAAGGAGTGTTCATACTACGATCAGAACACCTCCACTTTCGCAACAAAAGTGTTGGCTTTATGCCCTATAATGCACCGTAGGGAGGGTTATGCTTCCGTAGCAACGAAATTTCCACTATTCTGGATAAAATACTCTGACCTTGAACCTTTCCTTAGTCGTCTGACAATGATGACCAGCAATTACAACAATGCTGCAACAATGAGTGCTGCCGACTATTTCACACTGAAGAAATACAAAGGCGACATTTACAAGACCAACAACATGTTAGGAAAGTCATTAAGTCAATATTGTCCTAACGACACTGCAATGAAGAAAGAACAAGCACGCATAGAGGCAGAATTGCTTGCTTTTGAAAAAAACATCTATGGGAGTACTGTAAAAAAAGATTCTTTGGATAGCGTATCAGTGACAAAAGACGGGAAAAAGAAAGTAAAGAAATCGTTGACACGCAGAAGCGACTCAAAAAGTTCCAAAGTTAAGAAGTCATCCCCTAAGAAATCAAAGTCATCATCTTCATCCACAGGAAGAATTTCAGTCAGGAGAGAAAGACATTAAGACAAAAGTCATAAACAAAGAAAGTCACAAAACGCCTATCTTCACAGATGGGCGTTTTGTGATTTCTTGTGTTCGGTTTGCACTAACTTTGGCTACGCCGAAATTACACTGCACCTTAACATAAACAAAAACTACGTTTTAACGATTTTTCTTTTTTGAAATCATCAGAGTGAACTCTATGCTTTCTAAAAATTAAAATCTAAAATAATAAATTATTTTTGTTTATGTCTTCGGTTTGTTGTAATTTTGCAACCGCAAACAGATTTTTAACTTAAAAAATGGACGATTATCACGCGACATTAAACATGTAATCTGAGGGTTTGCTTGTCATAGGCTGATCCTCTGGTGTAGATTTTTTTAGAAAGGGTTAGCTTATGCGAAGATTCTGGAACATAAATCAAAATCTTAACGTAATAGACAAATGGCAACCGGGTTGCTGGGTGCAGGTGACGTGTCCTACTGACGAGGACATAAAATGGCTCGAGGAGGAGTTTGAGATTCCTGACTATTTCATCTCCGACATCTCCGATACTGACGAGCGTGCTCGTTATGAGTTTGATGACGGTTGGCGACTGGTCATCCTGCGTATCCCATTTGTGAAGGAGGTACAGAGCCGCACTCCGTTTACGACCATCCCGTTGGGATTTATACAAAAAGGAGATGTCATCATAACAATATGTTTCTATGAGAACGCAATGATGACAGACTTTGTCAGCTATCAACAGAAAAGAGGTGTGGGCTTTACGGATTATGTAGATATGATATTCCGTTTGTTCTATTCTTCTGCTGCATGGTATCTAAAACGCCTAAAACAGATTAGTGCAAGAATAGAAAAGGCAAAAAAAGACCTTGACAAAGGCGTCAACAATGAATCTCTCATCAGTCTTTCACGTTTGCAGGATTCACTTACTTATTTTATCACTTCCATCCGTGGTAATGAAAACTTGTTGCAGAAACTGAAATTCAAATTACAGGTTGACGAAGTTGACACAGACCTTATAGAAGATGTAAGCATTGAGATGAGCCAGGCTCGAGAAACAACAAACATTTATTCTGATATTCTTGAATCTACGATGGACACTTATTCCAGTATTATAAATAATAATGTAAGTACTGTGATGAGAACTATGACGTCTGTATCCATCATCTTGATGTTACCTACACTTGTGGCAAGTATCTTCGGCATGAACCTTGTCAGTGGACTCGAGACAACCACTTGGGGATTCTGGTTTGCCATCATCCTTTCCGTTACAATCTCTGGTGCATTATGGTGGTTTATGAGACATAAACGACTGTTATAGAGCGGGCTATTTGTTAAAAAATACTAAATTCGGCTATTTTTTATTAATTGCACAATGACTTTTTGTATCTTTGTCCGAAATATGTCGTATTAACAACTACTAAAACCATAACTTTACATGGAAGACTCTCAAGTGAAAAAAAGCGTGGAAACACCGATTGAAGACCTGCAAGAACAGACAATACAGGACTCAAACAATGAAGAAAAAGTAGTATTTAACACAACTGCTGAAGTCGTTAAACGTGTTACAGAACTTGCCCATGGTGAGGAGACACCGGAAAAGGCCGAGGTGGATATGCTAAAAACTGCCTTTTACAAGTTGCATCATGCTGAACGTGAAGTTCAATATAAGCAATATCTTGATGGTGGCGGCGATCCTGACAAGTACGAGGTTGTACCTTCTGAAGAAGAAAACATCTTTAAGGCAGAGATGACTTTGATACGTGAGAAACGTGCAGAAGCTATGCAGAAGAACCAAGAAGAACAACAGGCAAACCTTGAGAGAAAACTCAACATTATAGAACAAATCAAGGCGATGGCAACATCTCCTGAAGAGGCTAACAAATCATATAAGCAGTTCCGCGACTTACAGCAGGAATGGCGCGACATAAAGAATGTACCTGCTGATAAAGCAAATTCACTTTGGCGTAATTACCAATTGTACGTTGAGCAGTTCTATGACTTGCTGAAACTGAACAGTGCTGCACGTGAATATGACTTCAAGAAAAACCTTGAGATAAAAACTCATCTTTGCGAGGCAGCAGAGAGACTGGCTGACGAACAGGATGCAGTTAGTGCATTCCATCAGTTGCAGAAGTTGCATCAGGAATATCGTGAGACTGGTCCTGTGGCAAAAGAACTGCGTGAAGAGATATGGGAGCGTTTCAAAACTGCATCAACAGTAGTAAACAAACGTCATCAAGCACATTTTGAAGAACTGAAAGGACAAGAGGAAGAAAATCTGCAGAAGAAGACTGTACTCTGTGAAAAGGTTGAAGAGATAGCAGAGAAGGAAGTTAAAAACAGCAACGAATGGGATAAACTGACAAAAGCTATCATTGAGATACAGGCAGAGTGGAAGACAATTGGCTTTGCTCCTCAGAAGATGAACGTAAAGATTTTTGAACGTTTCCGTGCTGCATGCGACAAGTTCTTCATGGCAAAGGCAGACTATTTCAAAAATCTAAAGAGCACGTTTGCTGAAAATGCAGAAAAGAAAAGAGCACTCATAGCCAAGGCTCATGAGTTGGAAGACTCACAAGACTGGAAGAAGACATCGGAGGAGTTCATCCAGTTGCAGAAGCAATGGAAGGAGATTGGTATGACAACAAAGAAACTCGGTGATGCTCTGTGGACAGAATTCCTTGCAGCATGCAACAAGTTCTTTGAGGCACGCAACGCTAATACCAACAACCAATATAAGGAAGAACGGGAAAACCTTGCACAGAAGAAAGACGTCATCAAGCAATTGAAAGACATGCTTGAGGAAAAGACAGAAAAGGCAACTGAAGACATTGCAGCTTTAGGAGACCAGCTGTTTGCAAAGTTCAACGAAATAGGTCATGTACCTTTCCGTGACAAAGACAAGATTCATAAAGAGTTCACGGAAACTATCAACAACATAAACAAACAGTTCAATCTCACCTTAGGCAAGAAGAATCTTCAGAACTTCCGTAATAAGGTAAAAGATATGGTTAAGAGTGGTACAGAAGCCATCCTCGACGAAAGAGCAAAGTTGCTACACCAATACGACACGTTGAAGTCTGAGATACAGACATACGAGAACAATCTCGGTTTCCTAAATGCTTCAAGCAAGAGTGGCAATTCTCTCATTGAGAAGATGAGCCAGAAGGTAGATAAGCTGAAGGAAGACATGCAAGTTGTCTATGAGAAAATAAAAGCTATCGATACAGAACGTTCAAAGGCAGAAAAGCAGGAGGTTGATAATTAACAAATTAATAATGAGGGGTTTGAGAGCTTAGAGCTTAGAGCTTAGAGCTTAGAGTCTAAACAACTAAACAACCGTATAACAAAAAAAATAAGGATATCGTTGCGACATCCTTATTTTTTGTTGGGGTACCCGGGCTCGAACCAGGAATGACAGGACCAGAATCTGTAGTGTTACCATTACACCATACCCCATCGGTTTTGTGGGCACAAAGGTAATGCAATTTTTGAACATAACAAAAATTTTAAAAGAAATAATTTGTAACGGTTAATTATTTATTCAAAAATTTGGAGATAAAAATGGAAAAATTAAAGATTTTATTGGCTAAAGGCAGAATTTACGAATCGGTATATTCACTTTTGAACGAAGTAGGGATTTCAATTCATCTTCCCGACAGACAATATTTCCCGACAACAAATCAGGAAGATTTGGCTTTTCAGGTTGTAAAACCACAGATTACAAGTTTTCTTTTGGCAAA
>JAGHTI010000064.1 GCA_018065415.1 Candidatus Equicola stercoris | reverse complement strand
TGGCTTAACACCATTCTCGATACACATATTGGCGGAGCAAATAACCCAGCAAGCACAGGCCGCTATTCCATGACAAGCTACTACACATGTAAGTTCATGGGGGAGAATAAGACAACGACGGAATATGGCAACCATAAGGACCTATGGGTATATTTTAGGTATGCCGAGGTGTTACTCAACTTTGCAGAAGCTGAAAATGAGGTTAACGGACCTACTGACGATGTGATAAACGCCATCATCCACATACGCAAACGTGCCGGAATTGAAGCTGGTTCGGACAAGAAGTACGGAATAGATGTCAACATGACAAAGGATGAGATGCGCGAATTGATACATAACGAACGACGCATTGAGATGGCATTTGAAGAGCAGCGCTATTATGACATACGCCGATGGCGCGAAGCTGAAAAGATTTTTGCGGAGCCTCTGAAAGGTATGAACATCATAAAAGGCTCCAACACAACAGTATATTCGGTTGTCGATATCCTTAAGGTTAATTGGACTAATAAGATGTATCTGTATCCAATACCATATACAGAGGTAAATAAAAACAGTAAGATGGTTCAGAACCCTAATTGGGAGTAAGCTTCCAACCCTTCGACAGAGCTCAGAAACAAAAATGAAAACGAAAACCTGAAATTGTTATGAAAAGATTATATGCAATAATAACAATATGCATCTGTGTCACGCTTAGTACGTTTGCGCAGAATGTGATTTCTGGCATTGTTGTCTCGGCAGATGACAACGAGCCTATGATAGGTGTGACTGTGAAGGTTAAGAACACTTCTACAGCCACTGTAACTGATATTAACGGACACTTCTCTATTAATACGACTAAGGGAAAGACACTCGTGTTCTCCTATGTTGGATACAACAATAATGAAGTAACCGCTACTGGGGAAAATATGAGGATTGTCATGAGTCCTGAATCTAATGCCATTAATGAAGTGGTGGTGGTAGGATATGGACAAGCAAAACGCATCACAATGACTGGTGCCGTGAGTGCTATTAATGGAACTGAACTCCGAAAAGTTCCTGTGAGCAGTGTACAAAATACGCTGGCAGGTAAACTTCCTGGATTCTTCTCGCAACAACGCTCAGGACAGCCAGGTAAGGATGCTTCGGACTTCTTTATCCGTGGTGTATCGTCACTTAACTCGGAAGGAAACCGACCTCTCATCATCGTTGACGACGTGGAATATACCTACGAGCAGTTAGCACAGATAAACATTAATGAAATAGAGACCATCTCAATTCTCAAGGATGCATCCACAACTGCCATTTATGGTATCAAGGGCGCAAATGGCGTTCTCGTTGTAAAGACAAGACGTGGTGAGAATGGTCGCCCTCGTATTAACGTACGACTAGAAAGTGGCTGGCAGATGCCTGTCCGCACTCCTAATTTCCTTGGTTCATATGAAACAGCCCAATTGGTTCGACAAGCATACGAAAACGACGGACTTATAAGTTACGATGAGCATGGCGTGGCAACTGGTTATCCAGAGAGAGTGTCTGATGTAGCTCTTGAGCATTATCGTCTCGGAGATGACCCATATGCATATCCAGACGTTAACTGGTATGACGAGATATTTAAGAAATCAGCACAACAGAGCAATGCGAACGTTGATATTTCTGGAGGTTCTGAACGGTTGAAATATTTCGTGTCTGTAGGTTACTTTACGCAAAACGGACTTGTGCGCGACTTTGGCGAAAAGAACGACGATGTGAACTCAAACTATTTCTATCGCAGGTTCAATTACCGTTCGAACCTGGATTTCCAAGTGACAAAAAACCTCTCCATGAGACTCGACATCACATCACGCTTCATGAACATCAACGAGCCGTACGGATTGAATACAACTGGCACAATATATTCATGGGACGAAATGCACCCTTATTCTGCACCAGTAGTAAATCCAAACGGAACGGATGCCTACCTCTACGACACCAACCAGAAACGACCTACACTGAATGCACGTTTGGCAAACTCTGGTTACAAGCGTACAAGGCGAGTTGACAATAACTTGCTCTATAATGTTAACTGGGATATGAGCTCCATTGCCAAAGGACTCTCGAGCAATGTGCGTATAGCCTACTCCACGATCGATGAGAACTATCGCTCAGTTTGGAGAAGTAGTTTTCCTACGTATCATGCCACTCAGGCTGGCATAGACGAGGACGGAAAACCTATTTATGCCTATAACATAAATCCTGACAACGTGTTCACGAAAGGAACATACGCCGTTACCGCTGGCACTAACACCGCCAGAAAAGACCTTAATCTGCAAGCTTACCTACAATATGCACGTGTGTTTAATGATGTACATGATGTCAGTGCAATGTTCCTGTACAATAGGGAGTCAACAACTTTGGAGAATTCTGGGCAGAAGATTCCTGAGAAGTTCTCTGGAATGACACTCAAACTTAGTTACAAGTATGCCAACCGCTATCTTGCAGATATAAACATGGCATATAATGGTTCGGACCGTTTTGCAGCAGGGCATCGCTATGGTCTCTTCCCAGCAATAGGTCTTGGATGGGTTATCAGCGAAGAACCGTGGTTTAAGAGAACCTTTGGCGAAAAAGTCGATATGCTGAAACTCCGTACCTCGTACGGCTTGGTAGGCTCTGACGTTGCCATGGGCGACCGCTATCTCTACAATCAAGTCTATGAAGTAGGCAACAGCTACTACTTTGGTGACCGTGCTGTAGAGCATATTAGTTACAAAGAAGGTGCGTTGGGTAACGACAACGTGACATGGGAGAAAGCAAAGAAGTTCGACGTAGGTCTTGACTTCTACTTGCTTAACCGCATAACTTTCAGCATTGACTATTTCTACGACAAACGCTACGACCAACTTGTGTATCGCTCAGACATTCCCCTCATCTTGGGCATCGGAACATCGCCTATCAATGTGGCACGTACACGCAACCAGGGTTTCGACGGACAACTAGGCTACCATGACAAGTGGGGCGACTGGCAGTTTAACACAAACTTCGTCTTCTCATACGCAAAAAACAAGATAGAATATCAAGCCGAAGCACAACAACTTTATCCATGGCTCGCATCAACAGGCAAGCCTATAGGTCAGCAGTTCGGCTATCATACGATAGGCTATTACACCCCAGATGACATTGCATTGATTAAAGCCGGTGATCCAAATGCACCAGCCGTGCCGAACACCGACATTGCTGTACAAGCAGGCGATCTGAAATATGCCGACCTCAATGGTGACGGCACCATCGACGACTACGACAAGTCGGCCATCTGTAAGCCAAACCTTCCTAATACCACTTTAGGACTTACGCTTGGTGGCAGTTGGAAAGGTCTCTCATTGAGCCTTCTGTTCCAAGGCTCATTCAATTATAGTTTCTCCGTCGTTGGTACAGGTATTGAGTCGTTCAAGTCGCAGTTCCAGCCACTGCACCAGCAGGCATGGACGCTCGATCGCTATAACTCTGGCGCAGAGATTAATTTCCCACGCCTCACTACCAACCCTTCAACGGTTAATAGTGCTGAAGCATACATGTCTGACTTCTGGCTTATTGATGCGTGGTACATACGTCTGAAGACTATCGACCTCAGCTATACGTTCCCTCGCAAAATAACACCACGATTCATGGAAAGTCTGCGATTGTATATGAACGCCTATAACCTGTTTACATGGACAAGCTACGATAAATATCAGCAGGACCCGGAAATATCTACCAACACAGCTGGTGATGCATACATGAATCAACGTGTTCTCAACTTCGGCATATCCATAGGATTCTAAAAAACATTTGTACTCATGATAATGAAAAGCAGAAAAGTTAATTTTAGGCACATTGCTTTTGTTATATGTGCATTGTGCTCATGCGTTACTTTTGCCAAAGTGGAATGGGTAGATGTAACTGGTTTATACATCAAGAATCCCAGTTACGCCAACAACAATGGCGACTATTGGCTTGGTACGGAACTGAACTTTGATGGAGCAGTCTCCAATGCCTCTCACTTCCAAAAGACGTATGACACTTTCCAGACAATAGGCAAACTGCCAGTAGGACGGTACCGCTTGTCGGTGCAGGGCTTCTATCGTGCAGGCGATGCCAGTAAAGACTATTCTCGCTTTTCGGTGGGTGATGATGCCTATCGCCATGCGATGATATATGCAAAATGTGCCGACACTACGTTTGCTGTAAAGCTTGTACAATGTAGCTCTGGCGCGGTTACGCACAGTCTCGGAGGTGGTACGGCTAGGGTTTCGGGCAAGTATATGCCGAATGATATGTCTGCTGCCCATAAGTGGTTTGAAGCAGGGTATTATGATAATGTAATGGAGTTTGAACTGCAAGAGGATGGGGAAATAACAATAGGCATAAACAAAAACAAATTCATAGGAGGTGACTGGACTTGCATCTCTAACTGGAAACTGGAGTATTGGACGGAAAATGTTTACGTTGAAAGCATAACGTTTGATTCGCCATCGCTCTTCATGGCTTTAGGCGAGGAAAGGCAGTTGTCCCCTGATGTAAAGCCCGACAATGCCGTTAACAAGTTAGTCAAATGGCAATCATCAAACAGCAGAATAATATCAGTCACCGAAGATGGTTTGGCAAAAGCGATGAGCGAAGGCACTGCTACGCTGAAAGGTACTGCTATTGATGGCAGTGGCTGCAAAGTGGAATGTACCGTGACAGTACGAAAGGTTGCCGGTACACTGCAGAATGTTGTCATTAACGAGGTTATGCCATCTAATATTGATATGTTCCTTGACACGTCATACAACTTCGGCTCATGGATAGAGTTGTATAACCCGACGGACACCGCTGTCACACTTGCAGGACTGTATATTACGGACGATGAGACGAATTTAAGGAAATACGGATTCTCACTGAATCATGGTGCTGTTCCGGCAAAGGGCTACAAGGTAATATGGTTTGACCACTATGATGAATATGCACTGCAACAGGTAAATTTCAAACTTGAGTATGAAGGTGGTACCATAACCATATCCAATGGCAATACTGTGCTGGCTCAGTTCACTTACCCTGAGACTCCTGCCCGAGCCTCATATGCCCGTATAAAGGATGGAGGCGGAACGTGGGGAATTACAGCCATACCAACCCCCGGAGCAACAAATACAACCAGTGTGTTTGCAACAGAGCAGATTGCCCCGCCTGTAGTTGACAAGGAAGGACAATTGTTTACTGGCATGTTGACAGCCCACGTTACGATTCCCGATGGCACGACGTTGCGTTATACATTAGACGGGACCACACCTACCGATGTTAATGGAATGACATCAGAGAGTGGTGAGTTTACATTTTTAGAAACAGCTACATTGCGACTTAGACTTTATCGTGAAGGCTATTTGCCAAGTAGGGTCGTATCGCATTCGTATATACTCAAGACACGTGATTTCGTATTCCCGATAATATCTGTCATCACCAACGATGATTTTATCAATAGTAAGGAATTAGGACTCTTCCAGCGAGGACCACACGGTGCGCCAGGGCGTGGCGAGACAACCCCATGTAACTGGAACCGCGACTGGGATCGTCCGGTCAACATGGAATACTTTACACCAGATGGTAACGGACAATATACACTAGCCCATAATCAGGAGGTTGATTTCTCTATGACTGGTGGGTGGAGTCGCAATTGGACACCGCATTCATTTAAACTCAAGGCAGACAAGCAATATTATGGTGAGAACTTCTTGTCATATCCGTACTTTAAGGACAAGCCTTTTAACAAGAATAAAACCCTGCTGATGCGCAATGGTGGCAATGACACCGAATGCCGTATAAGGGATGCCGTCATACAGGAAGTGGCACGTCGTGGTGGCTGGTATGTCGATGGTCAATGCTGGCAACCCACACATATAATATTGAATGGCAAGTACTATGCCACGCTGAATATGCGCGAACCGAGCAACAAACACTTCGCTTATGCCAACTATGGAATGAGTAGCGAAGATATAGATCAGTTTGACCTCAGCCCTGATTCGGGAATGATATGTATGGAAGGTAACTTCGACGCACTTAACCGTTGGACAGAATTGTCGAAGACTGCAGCAAAACAGTCCTCCTATGATGAGATCTGTAAACTTGTAGATATAGATGAATATATCAACTACCTATGTGTAGAACTCTACTTTGGTTGCAACGATTGGCCACAGAACAACTGCAAGTTCTTCCGCAAAAAAGATGGCAAGTTCCATTTTGTCCTTTTTGACCTCGATTCAGCACTCTCCACAAACGATCCTTTCGGATGGTTTGCAGGACGCAAGAGTTGGTCTTTTAACAAGTATGATCCTACCACTGGCCAGCGTAGGCAGGTGACAGAAGAACTTCCGCACGTGGTAAATTTCTTGAATATGCTGAACAATGACTCATTCCGCAGAAGATTCATTGATGCATTTTGCGTCTTTGGTGGTTCTGTTGCTACGGCAGACAGGTTCAAGGCTATTGTAAATGATGTTGCAAGGTACGAGGGCTTGAATGGCTTTGTAAATCCTTCTGTCACAGCAGAGAGCATGTTGAAGGCCGTGGACGATACGTATAACAGCACCATGACAAATGCCCTGAAAAACTATTCAGCATTCAAACTCTCACAGACTCCGAAGCAGACTCTCCACTTATCAACCAACATTGATAATGCAAAACTTTCACTCAATGGCATAACCATTCCTACCAATGCTTTTGATGGAGTATTTTTCGGACCTGCTACACTGAAGGCAGAGGCACCTGCAGGCTATCGCTTTGCGGGATGGCTTGGTAATGGCGTAAAGAAGATAACAAGAATTTTTGCACCCGACAGCGAATGGAAATACTACACAAGAGGTTCTCTTGAAGGCAAAAACTGGTATTCCACGGATTATTCAGACGTCAGGTGGAACACAGGTAATGCACCATTAGGATATAATCAGAATGGACTCAACACAACAATTGGTTATGGAGGAAATCCCGATAAAAAATATCCTACGTACTATTTCCGCAAGTCATTTGAGATAAAGAACATCCCCGACGAAGCCGATTTTATACTCAACTATTCAGTTGACGATGGATTTGTTGTATATGTCAATGGGGTAGAAGCCGGACGATACAATATGCCTTCTGGCAACATCACTTATACAACTTATGGTCAGCTGGCTTCAAATAATCCTGACGTTGGCTCACTCGAATTAAATAAAAAATTGTTCAAGGTAGGAGAGAACCTTATTGCTGTTGAAGTACATAATTACTCTGCAGCCTCCACCGATGTGATCTGGAGTGCAGAACTGGGATTCCAGACACCTAACAATGACGTCTCGCAGTATGATTCCACAGCCCCTGAATATACTCTGAGTTCAGCTACATCCATAACGCTGAAAGCAGTGTTCAAACCACTGGCAGAGATTGATAAGGAGGCAAGAGGAATAGCTCCTGTCGTAATTAACGAGGTAAGTGCAGACAATGAGATATTCATTAACGAATACTTTAAGAAAGGTGACTGGATAGAACTCTACAACACGACAGATGTAGATATTGACGTGGCAGGCATGTATGTCAGTGACAACACATCAAAACCAAAGAAATACCAGATTCCAGCATCTAACGGCACAACAAATACAATTATTCCAGCACATGGTTTCCTTATAGTATGGTGCGATAAACTTGAAGACCTCACACAATTGCACACATCATTCAAGATAGATGCCGACGGGGGTGACGTGTTGCTCACGGCAAGTGACTTGACATGGACAAGTACACTGAATTATCCAAGGCACGATGGCTGGCACTCAGTGGGACGCTTCCCCGATGGTTCAGAAAACATATACATGTTTGCAATGCCTTCAATAAGCAATACCAATAGATTAATATTTTCCGACAACGTTGTTTACACTCCTACATCAATTAAGGATTTGAGCCAGGATGTAGCAGAAACAAATCTGACCCTACCTGTGGGACTGAATGAACTGAAAGTTGATTTTGACAAGCTTCCGGAGATTGCAGAGGCCATTGATGCTACCGATTTGCTTACGGGAGAACACTATCGGGGACTTATGGACGACGGATACTGGAGCAATCCTGTTGCAGCAAATGCCGACAAGGGCCTCACGTTCAACGAGTATGGTTTCTGCAGCAACGATGCAGACATCACTATTCGATTCGATGACGGCAAAGTCTGTACACGTTCCAAGACCGTACTTGACGAGCACTGGTCTGCAAACGCACTTGTGTGCTTCCAGAATGCATTGAAGCGTTACATCATACACCTTATGCTCATATCAGAACAGGAATACACTTCTGGCATCACAACCATAAAAATCCCTACCATAACCTCGAACAAAGCATACAATGTTGCGGGGCAGCACATTTCAAACTCTTATCGTGGAATTCATATAATCAACGGAAAGAAAGTGCTGATTAAATAGTCGTGAAATATTGTTTTAAAATAATAAAACGATAGTCGGTTTTGTGTCATTGCAAAAACTTTCGTAACTTTGCACCCGCATTTATGTAGTCAACCAGTAAATGATAGGCTATGAGGATGCAGATTTACACTCTTGAAAGTTAATGATATTGTGGAAGATAAAATGGAGATGTCCTTTTATAAAAGTTCCACCAATCGGAGACCAGAGATTAGAATAAAGATTGCAAAGAGGTCAGCTTTCATAGAAAGCATCGGGATGTGGCGCAGTTGGTAGCGCACTACGTTCGGGACGTAGGGGTTGCGTGTTCGAGTCACGTCATCCCGACAGCCTCCCAAAATAAGGAAGAGTGACCGAGTGGTTGAAGGAGCCCGCCTGGAAAGCGAGTGTACCTCAAAAGGGTACCGGGGGTTCGAATCCCCCCTCTTCCGCAGAGGCAAGATGCAAGTTCACTTGCAATCTTGTCCAAGAAAGAACAGGGATCATGAAATAATTTTCCCTCTTCCGCAGAGGCAAGATGCAAAATCATTTGCTCACAAAAAAAACCTACCCAAAACTTGAAAATGGGTAGGTTTCTTTTTGTGTTTTTATGATTGTATCAATCATCGTTCTTATCCAAGGAATCCGAGCAGTACACCGGCAGCGACAGCAGAACCAATGACACCAGCGACATTCGGTCCCATAGCATGCATCAGCAGATAGTTGTGACGGTCGTATTGAAGACCGATATTCTGTGATATACGTGCAGCCATTGGTACGGCACTTACACCAGCATTACCGATGAGTGGGTTCAACTTGTTGCCTTCCTTGAGGAACAGATTCATGAACTTTACAAAGAGTACGCCACTTGTTGTTGCGATGATGAATGCCATTGCACCAAGTGCAAATATCTTTATAGTGTTCATGGTGAGGAACTCGCTTGCCTGTGTAGAACATCCTACGGTGAGACCTAACAGCATCACCACGATGTTGTTGAGTGCGTTTCCTGCGGTGAACGACAGGCGGTCTGTCTTTGTGCTCTCTTTAAGGAGATTACCGAAGAAGAACATTCCCAATAATGGTAGTCCTGAAGGGACAATGAATGCCGTAAGCAACAATCCTGCAATAGGGAATATAATCTTTTCCGTGCGTGACACCTGACGAGGTCTTGGCATACGTATCAAGCGTTCTTTCTTTGTGGTGAGCAGACGCATGATAGGCGGTTGGATGAGTGGGACGAGTGCCATATAAGAGTAGGCACATACAGCAATGGCACCCAATAGGTTAGGACTGAGTTTTGAACTCAAGAATATTGCTGTTGGTCCATCAGCACCACCTATTATGGCGATACCTGCAGCCTGATTAGGTTCAAAACCTAATGCAAGAGCCACCATGTATGCGCCGAAGATACCAAACTGTGCCGCAGCACCGACAAGCACCAGTTTTGGGTTGCTTATCAACGCGGAGAAGTCCGTCATGGCACCAATGCCGAGGAAGACAAGTGGTGGATACCATCCTTGTCTTACACCTTGATAAAATATGTTTAATACAGAGTTGTCTTCGTAGAGTCCTATCTCAAGACCAGCATCTGCACGGAAAGGTATGTTTCCAAGAATTATACCAAGCCCTATAGGAATCAGCAGTAGAGGTTCGAAATCTTTCTTTATGGCAAGCCACAAGAAGAAAGCACCCACTGCTATCATGATATAGTTCTCTACCAATCCGTTAGCAAAACCGGTATAAGTGAGGAACTCGTTAAAGTTTCTGTAAAGGAAATCGAGTGTTCCGCTCATAATTAACCAATAGTTACAAGTACAGCGCCTTCCATTACGGAGTCACCCTTATTTACGCATACAGATGTAACTGTTCCGTCACATTCTGCTTCTATGTTGTTCTGCATCTTCATGGCTTCCAATACGATAACGGTGTCGCCAGTCTTTACAGTTTGTCCAACAGCTACTTCTACGCTTGTAATTGTACCAGGAAGAGGAGCGATGACCTTCTTGCCAGCTCCAGGTGCTCCAGCACTTGCAGGTGCTGCTGGTTGTGGTGCAGGTGCAGCTGCTTGTTTTGGTTCAGGAGTTGCGATGACTACAGGCTTTTTAGGAGCACTGCCAGTAGGGCGGATGCGTTCTGTTAATTCTACTTCAAAAGGTACATCATTGACTGTTACCTTTGCAACGTTACCTTCCACTTCTTCGATGTTTACTGCATATTCAACACCTTCAACCTTGTATTTGTAAGTCTTCATTTTATTTTGGTTTTTATATGTTTAGAACTTTTTTGCATTCCATGCACTTTGTTTTTTCTTGATAGTGATAATTCCGCTTTCAAGGTCATGTACGTCCTGAGCATATTCGCTCAGTGCCAAAGCGATAACTGCCATGTAGGTCTCTTTGTCGATACCTTTCTTGTGATAACCATCTTTTGCCATAATGATTGCTTTTTTTGATGTATTACGTATTTTTATTAGTGTTTTGAATCTCTCGCTTCTTTCTTTGCGTTTTTCCACGCTATGGCTTACTGTAGTGAACAATCTCATAAAGAAATACAACAACAGCAAACATGCGAAGACAACTGCCATAGACAGCAATGCGAGCCATATTCCGTATGGGTCGTCTTTCTTTATGGTTTCAATCTTTGAAACTTCTTGTTTCGTAACGTTGTTAGCATTTGGAGTCACTTTGTTTTCATTGCAGACATTCCAAATCTCTCCGCCATCTTTGGAACGTGCGTATGAGTTATTTGGCTGCATGGCAGGGACAGTGACAGAGTCAATGAGGTTTTTTCCGTTGCCATCATAGATAGCAATCCATATTTTTTGTCCTTGCGGTATATTTACATCCAAATGATGTGGACCCTTTTCTGGTTTTGAGTTGAGGAAAAGCAATAAATGATGTTTTCCTCCCATTTCAGAGTCTTTGAACCCGTTTGGGATGCTACTCATTCGTTTCATCCTGTCTGGTACACTCATCGTCTTGTTCAGCACCGTCTTGTCTGTGGTAATGAACATGCCTCTCACATTGTAAGTGGTGAAAGAATTGTTTACCAGTTCAATCCATGGAAGTCTTTGTCCATATTCATCGAGATAGTTGTTGGTGTTGTTAATCATCACCTCATTGATTTTTATGTTCTGCGCCCCTTGTGCAAACATCATTGTAGTAGTGCCTAATAACAAACCAAACAATAATCCTAGTCTCTTCATTCTCATATACCTTATTTTATATAAAATCAAAATTTATGCAAAAATACAAAAAACAAAGATTCTGTCAAAATAAATTTTTATTTGTTAGCAGAAAAAGTAAATAAAAACAAGATTTGTTCTGATGTCATTGATGTAAATCAATTTATTGTGCTTCGGCATGGTGCTTTGCAAGCCATGTCTTCGGTGTCATCTGCATTATTGTAGCAAAGTTACGGTAGAAGGATTGCAGATGATTATATCCTGACGATATGGCAACATCCTTAATGTTCACATTATGTCCGCCTTTTTTCATCAACTCAATGGCGTGGTTTATGCGTAGGGTGTTGATAAAATCGGCAAAGTTTTGGTTGTGATACTTATGGATGCTATTTGACAAGTATGTGCGGTTAGTATTCAGTTTTTCTGCAAGTGAAACGAGAGACAGCATAGGGTCGAGATACATCTTTTCGTCTTCTATCCTCTGTAATTCTTTGTGTAGGATAATACTTTTTGTCTCATCTTCCGTTGTTCTTTGGTCTGTCGTAACGTTTTCTGTGTTTTCATACGTAATGGCCAGTGTTCCCAGTGCGTAAGTGTATTTGCCTATCATGAATACGAGCAAAGTGATGAATGTGGAAAAGATAACGATAACTGGGATTGATTCTGCGATGAAATCGGGTAAAAACGTGAAAATTGCAGTTATTGCCATTGTCGCAGCAGAGAAAATAACTATCTGACTGAAAGTCTCTGCTGGGGAGTCATCAGTGGTGTCGTAATACTCGGCGAGGGCTTTTCTGTACTTATGTAGTGCGAAAAACGACCATGCAGTTATTGCCAATGTCTGAAGGTAGAGTATTATTTCGTATATCACAGAATCTTGTGCCAGAGATGTGCATATCATGGCAGGTAAGAATATCAGATAGTTCCATTTACTAACCTTATGGGATGTTATCTGGACACGCAGTGCCATATAGTAAAACGGCATGATGAACAAAGTGAGGTATGGGCAACAAATGACAGCTAGAGCGGATATGAACATTGCTGCAACCATTAGCAACTGCACGTTGTGCACGTTTTCTTTGAAGAATATCCTGATGCTCCAACACAGCATCACCAATGCTGGTATTAAAAAAGTAATGTTGTCAAAAGCTATCATTCGTATAGATTATGCGATTATTGTTGATATGCAAAATTACGAAAACTTTTCCGAATAAAACAAAATCATTCTCAAAACATAAAAAATTATAACAAATTCACAAAACTTGTTCTCAATGCAACAAAAAACTTGCGTATTGTATTTCCTTATTACTATCTTTGCATTGTGATTCGAAACACGAAAAAAAATGTTTAACTATTAAATAATAATGAATTATGTGGATAAAAAAAGTTAATTTAGCACTTTATCTCGTATGTGCATTGGTAGTAGGCTATGGTGCGTGTGCATTATTCGGTACATTGTCTGCAGATGGAAACCTTCTCAGTGGCGACATAGCAAAGGCAGATCTTTACAATGGTCAGAAGGCAGACCCTGATGCTGTTGTGGTAGAGGAGAGACTGCAAAACGATGCAGAGTTCTTGAAACAGACAAAAGAGGCAATGGGACTCTTGAAGGAACGCCTTGAGACTCTTTCCAGTCTTACAGAACGTACCATGAGTGCTTGTGTTGATGTGGCTGAGTTCCAGAATGTACTTGAGGGTGTTGGCTCTCTTCAAGTAAAGGCATACAATGCCACTCTTGCTCTTGACAAAACAGAGAAAGAACTTCAGAAGGTTGCTGATGGCGAAAAATCAACACTTTACGAACAGGCATCAAATAATGCTTACATAGGCTTTCTGAAAGCAGAAAATCAACTTGGTGTAGGTAAGGATTTCGTTGAGGTAGCATCCAAGTATCTTGATGGTAAGGATGGCAAAGAGATGGAATCGCTCGCACAACTCGTTGTTGACTGGACGGAATACTGTCTGCAGGATGCCGTCCTGAATGGCTCTGCAGAGGAAACAGCCTACTGGGTGTCAAATGCCGACAAGGTGAATGATTCCTTTGCACAGTTGGTTAATGTTGGATCTCTTAAGAGAAGCATAAATCCTCTAACTGGTGGTGATGGAACAGGGAGCTTTTCAATGCAAAAGGTTAATAATATGCAAGTTTTAGATGTTAACAAAAACCTTTTGCAATTGGCTTTGCCAGGATTGGTTTACTGTGATGCTCTAGGTGGTTCTGCTGGGTCAAGTAAGATGGGTAGTAGATGGCACGACCCGAAATTTGCGCCAAAAAGAGAATAATAATTGAAAAAGTTGATATTCTTTGTAGCAGTTGCAACAATATGCTGTGACTGCTATGCTCAAAAGATTTATCAGTATAAGCAGGCGGATGCGACCGTCTGCTTCTTCTCGTTAAATGAAAAGCAGTATCTGCCTCATCTGATGCGGAAGTATCAGTTGGGTAAGACTCTGCATGGGCAGATCTGGGGCGACTTGCCGGAGCAGGCTCCGTTCATGATGCTTACCGACTGGGAAGATGATGGTAATGCCGGTGTGGGGGCTATCCCTCATACCTTTGTGCAGATAGGTATGGCTCCGCTGAACATGTCGTATTTCGTGAGCCCGAGTGTGGAACGTTATGACCATCTGTTCAAACACGAATATACCCATGTGGTGATGTCTGACAAAGCCAACGCTCGTGACCGCTGGTGGCGTAACATGATGGGAAACAAGGTGGTGTGCAATTCACAATACCCATTGAGTGCTTTGTGGAGTTATCTGTGTGCTCCACGCTGGTATGCTCCACGCTGGTATCATGAGGGCGTGGCATGCTTCTTCGAGACATGGCTCGGTGGTGGAATGGGGCGCGCACTGGGAGGATATGATGAGGCATACTTCAGGACAAACGTGAAAGAAGATAAGGAATTGTATTCTGTAGTCGGTCTTGAGACAGAAGGTAGCACTTCTGACTTCCAGCAAGGAACGGTGGCATACCTATATGGTACTCGCTTCGTGAATTATCTCGTTTATAAGTATGGCTACGAGAAGATGGTGAGATTCTACAACCGTTCTGAGGAAAGCAAGACATTCTTTGCCTCACAGTTCAAGGCAGTGTATGGCAAGTCGTTGCATGAGGCATGGACGGAATGGCAGGAATATGAGAGGCAGCATCAGCAGGAGAATCTGTCAAAAATTGCGGAATATCCGCTGACGGATGTGGTACCAGTCTGTGAAACGAAGTCGGGTGATACTTTGACGTTAGGATCTATGTCGCCATTGTGTGTTGATGATTCTACAGAGATGGCATACGCTGCAGTGAATCATGAAAAGGATTTTGCACAGATAGTGTCCATCAATCTTAGAAACGGAAAGGTGCAGAAACTGGCATACGTAGATGGTCCGCAGATGTATCAGACAGCCTATCTTACACTGGACAAGAAGAGACAACGGCTGATATGGACAGACAGAAATTATCAGTATCGTGGACTTGTGGTATATGATATTAGCAAGAAGAAAAAGACAAAGCATCTGAAATATCAGCGTATGTATGATGTGTGCTACGACAATACAAACGACTGCATGTATGGGTTGCTGAGCAATGAGGGCGTGTGCTATCTGGTGAAATATGATGCGATGCTGGAAAAAAGGGATATTTTGTATAGTTTTCCTTTCGGTGTCAGTGTGGGCGATTTGGACGTGTCGCATGATGGAACAAAGATTGTGTGCTCCATTCTCGGTACAAAAGGACAACACTCTTTGATACAGTTCAAAACAGCAGAACTGGAAAGTGGACAGTTGACCTACGAGACACTATATACTATTGACGACTCTAACGTGAGTCAGTTCCGTTTCAGTGAAGACGACAGCCGACTGGTGGGATTCAGTTATTATACTGGGGTGCCGAATGTATGGTCGTATGACCTCAAAACAAAAAAAATGTCATTGTTGTCGAATACACAGACCGGACTTTTTGCTCCGTATCTTACGAGAGAAGGTAAGATATATGCTTCCGAACTGACTTCAGACGGAATGCGTCCTGTCTGTTTCAACTACAAAGAACTGGAGGACGCAAATGCTGTGGATTTTCTTGGACAGAAAGCCTATAAGGCTAATCCAGAACTTAGTAAGGTGGGAGCAGTGCGTGGACAGTTGAAAGACATCACTTTCGGACAGGTTTATGATAGTGTGAAGATATACAAGCCATTGAAAGAATTGAAGTTTCAAGGGGCTTATCCCGATATAAGTGGTTTTGTGGACAGACGTGCATGGAACAATATGACTCCCGTGCTGGGCTATCACATAGATTTCTATGACCCTCTGTCGTTGGCTTCCTTGAATGTGTTCCTTGGAACCTCAGCATGGAGTAATAACGACTGGAAAAACAAATTCCATGTTAGTGCAGAGTTGAAATGGTGGAACTGGAAACTGAAGGCAGCGTGGAACCCAACGAATTTCTACGATTTGTTCGGTCCTCTGCGTTCTTCGCGAAAAGGATACTATGCTCAATTGTCGTACGAAAGGACTTATTTCATGCAATCACCATTCACGTGGAGTTACGGATGGTCTGTGGCTCACTATGGAGATTTGGATGCACTCCCTCTGTATCAGGAGATAAGTGTGGATGATGGTATCACATCGTTCCAAACAGCCAGTTTCTATATTACAGGTAGTAAGACTTATTCCTCTCTTGGTGCAATAGTGGCAGAGGAGGGGTATAGTTGGGATGTGTCTGCTTATACGTATCTTGCAGATGGAAAGTTTTTCCCATCAATAAATGCTACGTGGGCACAGGGGACTCTGTTGCCATTCGGACGTAACAACTCTGGTTGGCTGCGTGCAACGATAGGTCAGTCATTGGGTGAAAGCGATTCGTCTCTCGGCAATGACTATTTTGGTGGTTTCCGTAATAATTATGTGGACAATGGTAGTGTGAACCGTTTCAAGACCATAAATGCCATGCCGGGTGCAAGTATCGACCAGATACAGGCACACACATACGCAAAGGTGTTGGGTGATGTCAGTTTCTGCCCGATACGTTTCAATAATGTCGGTGGCATACAGTGCTATCCTAATTTCATTCAGTTTAATGTTTTTGCAGCCGACTTGATGACAGACCTTTGGGGATGTGATCATAAATATAAATCCAATTATGTCAGTGTGGGCGCACAGATGAATACGCAGTTGGTATTGTTTACCCACATGCGTTCCACGTTGTCAATAGGATATGCGCGAGTGTTTTCAAATGAGTTAAACCGTGGGGAGTTCATGATCTCTCTGAAATTGCTGTGATATGTTACCGATAATATCTGTGTTTCCGATATTGCTTTATCTGTTGATACTGAAACTTTTGGACAGTTTCGCTTTGGCAAAATGGACACGGCTTGCAACGTGTTTTGTGTATGGCATATTGTGCTGTGCTTTGTTGTTGGTGTTGACACGGTACGTCAGGTGGAATGAAAATTGGATATCTCCTATCTTAGAGGAGATGCTGAAAGGGGGGATTGTGTTGTTTGTCGTTCTGCGCAAGAAGATACGTTTTCTTTCGGAAGCATTGATTTACGGTGCGGCAGCAGGGGGCGGTTTCTCTTTGCTGGAAAATATAGTCTATCTTGCCTATAATTCTGAAATGCTGATAGGGACGGCTGTGTGTCGCGGATTTGGCGTGGCAATAATGCATATGGGATGCGTATCGTTGACAGCAGTCTTACTCCTTCTGTTCCTACAAGAGAAAAATAGACTGTGGGTGTCGATACTCTCATTCATACCTTCAATTGGCATACACTTTGTGCATAATGTTGTGCAACTGAACCCGACATTGCATCTGGTCGTCACACTTTTGCTGTTTTTTGGTTTGTTTTTATTCCTGTTCTCTTATGGCGATAAGAAGATTTACAATTGGATGGACCATAGTATCAGTATTGATGTGACAACACTTTCTGCCATACGACAGGGGAATTTTTCGGCTACCAATGCGGGAAAATATCTTTTGACTGTAAAAGAACAGGTGCGTCCAGAGGTGTTCTTTGATATGATATGCTGTGTGCAGATTCATCTTGAGCTTAAGATAGCGAAGCAGAGCCAGATGTTGCTGAAACAGGCTGGATTTACTATAGAGGAAAAACCAGAAGACGTGGCAAAAAAACTGGAACTGCAAACACTGCATAAGCAAATTGGAAAAACTGGTAATTGGCTCCTCTCACCAATACTGAATTGAAAGTGTAAGACTTTTGAGATTTTATCATAATCTGTCCTTAACGATATTTAACACAAAATTAGTTTGGGGTAATACTTTTTTTTCATAAATTTGTGCCCGTATTTTTTATATTATATGAGAACAAAAATAATTTTTAAATTATACAAAAAATGAAAAACCTTTATTATTATCTAATGACCTTATGTGTCTTCGTTTTGATGCCACAGAGCATTAGTGCGCAGACAAAAAATGCTTTGACAGATATAATGCCTGTCAATGTTAAGCAAGTATTAACAGCTGAACAAATTGCTGATGCTGTGAAAGCACATGAAGATGGTGCTGCTAAAACTCATGCACCAAAGACAGCTACTCGAAAGGTGGATGTGCTCCCTTATGAAAATGATTTCTCTACAGATGCGAAGACGGACGAAATCATTATTATAGACGCAAACAAAGATGGTCGTACATGGGCATTTACGAGTGATGAAATGTATAAGACATTTTATTGCGTTTATTCAATGAATGGAAATTCTGATGATTGGCTCGTAACTCCGGCTATCAAATTGGAAAAAGGAAAGAAATATCATTTTGCTTTTGATACCAGATCAAGTGTTGACCCACAGACTTTTGAGGTAAAGATGGGGGATACTGCAACTGTTGAGGGACTGATTACTCCAGTGATACCATCAACGACTATCACAAAAACAGAGACATACAAGACTTTCGAAAGTTATACTATAACAGTTGAAAAAACGGGTTATTACCATTTCGGAATCCATAACATCTCAGAGGCTTGGACAGACAAGATGCATGTTACAAACCTCTTTGTTGAGGAATCACCTAACGACAAGGCTCCGGGCCCTGCTACAAATTTTGTCGTAACTCCAGATGCTACAGGACTCTTGAAGGCAAAGATAAACTTTACATTGCCTACTTCTGCCATTGATGGAACAACATTGGATACGTCCATTCCTGTTGTTGCAGTCATTGAACGTAATGGTGTTACGGTAACGACTGTTTCACAGACTCCGGGAACTCCTGTTGATTATTCCGATGACAATGTATTGGACAATGGTGTGAACACATATATTGCACGTCTTTCTCATAATGGTTTGAATGGCGCCAAGACTTCTGCATTGGCTTATGTGGGCGTAGGCATTCCAAATAATGTTAAGAACTTTTCATTGAAAGACGATGCAACAAGCATTGGTTTCTCATGGGATAAGGTTGGAAATGTCGGACAAAAAGGACGTGTGGTTCGTCCTGATGACGTTACTTACATTGTTTACCATGCCATTGATGAAAGTGGATATATAAAGATTGACAAGCAGATAAGTACAGACCCAATAGCAGCAACGAAGTTTGATTACAAATTTGATACAAATACAGGCGAACAGATGTATGACTACTATGGAATAAAGGCACAGAATGCAGCAGGTCTTTCAGGATTGTCAACTAATGGCATGTTGATAGGTGCTTCATACACTCTGCCGTTTGCAGAAACATTTGCATCTGGTGGATTCCTGAAATATTGGACCTTAATAGCAGAGAAGGGTGGTTCTTATGCTAAGGTTGGAATCGCGCAAAAATCTGCTGATGGAGATGGAAAGTGTCTGGTATTCTGTAATACTTCATCATCTTCGCAGGTAAGTGTTAAGTTGAGTTCTGGTAAAATTGCTCTTGGTACAGAACAAGATCCTTCAGTGTCTTTCTATCTAAAAGGAAAGACGGGTTCTTCCGTTAAAGTGTATGGATGCGTGGAAGATACAACAGAAGAACTGTTGCAGACAATAACACCGACGGAAGTATTTGCAAAGAATACTGTTTCTTTGAAGGATTTCAAGAATAGGGGAAAGTGGCTTACAGTTAAATTCCTTGTTGATGTGCCAAAGAAAGACAGTGTATGGGTTGACAGCATTGCTTTCTATGAGGCAGGACATGCTGAGGAATATGAATATGTTGACCTCGGTTTGGAAAGCACAGTGAAATGGGCAACGATGAATATCGGTGCAACATCTCCAGAGGACTGCGGTACTTACTTTGCTTGGGGCGAGACAGAAGCAACAACTTATCCAGACTGGGCAGGATATAAATGGGGGACTCAGACAAATCTGACAAAATATAACTATAAATCTGACCACGGAGTTGTGGATAACAAGAAACAATTGGACCCAGAGGATGATGCAGCACGTGTAATCATGGGTGGTGACTGGCGTATGCCGACAGCAGCAGAGTTCCAGGAACTTATTGATGGGTGTACTTGGACAAGTTATGAATCTTATTATGTGGAGTCAAAAGGTCAGAACATGATAATCTTCAAGGGTGTGAGCAAGAAGAATGGCAAAGAGATTCTTTTCCCTGCAACAGGACATCAATGGTGGCTGTTTGGCAAGATTACAAATAGTAACGTGACTGCTCATGGAAAATACTGGACGATAGATTTGGATGCTTATGATGAAGCTAAATCAACACCAGAGTTGGCAAGAATAGGAAACTTCGGAACAGTAGAACGTCAATTCGATGGACATCCGTTCTTGTATGAATGGGCTCGTTATTGTGGTATGACAATACGTGCCGTATGTGGGGAAAACGTAACAGCAATCTCTGAAATTAAGGCAGAAGATAATCGTATCAACAAGAATACTCCTGTCTATGATTTGAACGGTCGTATCGTGAAGAATCCTACAACGAGAGGAATATACATTCAAAATGGTAGAAAGTTCATCGTAAGATGAGGCGAAAAAATAATTAACCAAAAAAGAGGAACGCAGCGATGTGTTCCTCTTTTCGGTTTCTCAACACTTCGCAAACTTCGTTTCCGCAGTGTTGGCTGCACCTCGGCATATAAAAGGTGTTTTCTCTGCACTCGCTTCGCTCGACTCCTTCGTCGCAAGCAGAGAACACTTGAAGTTCTCCGCTGGTTTGCTCAACACTTCACAAACTTTTTCAAAATCTTCACTAAGAAATGCTGATTTCTTTATGAAAGTACGGGCAAATGTTTATGAAGTTCCACCCAATTCTTTATGAAGTTTCAGCAATTTCTTTATGAAGTTTCAGGCATTTCTTTATGACGCGTAGAGCCATTGTTTATGACGCGTAGA
>JAGHTI010000043.1 GCA_018065415.1 Candidatus Equicola stercoris | reverse complement strand
ACCCACATCTTCATAAAGAATTTCATAACGCGTCATTTCAACAACATCTTCACGTGGTTTTGACAAAAACTATATGAAGTATTGAAATCGAAATCTGCTCGCAAGGTGTTAAGTCTCTCGCAGAGCAAAAACAAAGGAGCCTACCCCAACCCCTCCCTAAAAGGAAGGGAGTAAGAAAGTCTCTCCCCTCAGGGGGAGATTTAGAGGAGGCTTCTTCTTTCTGTTCTTCTTCACGACTGCTGACGCAGTATCATAAATTTTGTACGCAGAGGGCAGAGGCGCAACTTTCAGTTGCTACGCAGAGTTTTTGGTGGCGGATAAGATTGACATTCTCTACATGAGTTCTTGTATCAATGATAAAGTCAACTTGGTACACTCGTACTTTCAACTAAGTACACATAAACTTCCAACTATGCACATCCGTATTTCCAATAGTGGTTGGTCGTATTTCCAACTATGCACATTCGTATTTCCAACAGTGGTTGCACACATCAACAATTGCGGTTGTACACATCATCAGTTGCGGTAGCTTACATCAGCATTTAGGGGTACTAACATCTGCAATTGCGGTTGCTTGTCTTTTTTTGATTTTAGTTCAATACTTGCTTCAAGGTGGCTACAATTCTTACCTCTCCATCTTCATCCTCAATGTCAATCACCTTGTATTGAGGGTCTTGGTTGAGAGGACGGAGTTCTACCTTTACGTTACGTCCTGTCTGAGGATCCTTTTCACAGTGATACTCCTTGATGGTGTATTGGCAGTTGTAGTCGTTGTCTTTGCTATGCTGACGAGCAAGCACAATCAGTCCATCACGACTTCCAGCATTCGCCGAGCCATACACCTCAAAAACACAGAGGTCTCCCGGCTTTATCTTAGGCAACATCGACTCACCTTTGGCATGAACAATGAACATCTGCTCGTTAGGCTTGAAACTGAAATTTGAAACATCAATCCAGCATTCCATGTCCACATCGCTGTTGCCCAACGACTGCACACCCTCGTCAACCAATGCCCCACAAGCTACGGCAACATCATATAGAGGCAAGAAACGAGTGAAACGATCAGAAGCGGGAACGTCGGAGGTATCAACTATCCGAAAGGGTTCATCTGCATCATCATCCAACACGTCTTCTTCAAATATAGAACGGAAACGATCATTACCTTGCTCGGTGAAGAAAGGAACTCCCCACACCCGGTACTCGTCTGTTTCCATGCATAGTCTTACATTTGATTGATCATGCATCTGCATCAAAAAGTCTTCTTTCCATTGATCCTTTGCAGTATAACCTTGTCCTTTCGGTTCAAGGAAAATTTGCATATAATCATATCTTGCTGACGCATTTTTTCTGCACATAAAGAGAATGAAGTCAGGTTCAAAACAACGACCTTGTTCAAAGTCGTACGTTTTTACGTCCTTCTCATTTCTGACGAGGTAAAAGTTTTCGTACTTGTTCCTCATCTGATTACTTATGCCATCAATGTAAACCACAAGTGCTTTCTCCTCAGAGGTTCCGTAGCAATCATTATAAGCGTACCATTCTTTCTGGGTTAAATCAATACGATACTTATCATTGACAGATTTAAGCATAGGTACGCCACGTTCATCTCCGCTACCTTCCACATGCTTTGCAAATGTCATCGTGCGCTGCTTTGTGAATGCTTTTTTGAACGGCTTATGTATAAATTCATGCGAACCAACATATTCGTCTCTTCTTTTCAGCACGTACGGTTCAATCTGTTCAAGCACTCGCCTTGCAATGAATAGTTTTTCTTGCTGAGAATACTCTTCAATGCATTCATAACGTCCTTGTATAATTACGCTCAAATCACGCAAATAGTGATCACTCTCAATGAATGAAGAAATAGAACGCAATGATGGAAAGACTTTACGCAAATTGCAAAAATGAAATGCAGAATAGCAATCCATTGCCGTACGTATCACATGAGCACCCACTTCAATAAAACGAATGCTAAGGTTCTTTATCTCTATCTGTGTGTTATCATTCTTGTTTGCTTCTATGACATGGGACGTAGCCGTTGCTCCGGTATGAACTCTTACATAGTACGTTTTGTCCTTCACAACATTACCTATTGTCCCATCGTCTTCTGCTTCTGCCTTGAGAAGTTTCTTGTTGTAGAACACTATGCCATTCTCATACAAATCAGTACGTGTAAATTCGTCCTTCAGAAACAGGTCAAGTTGCACATACTCTTGCTTCTGAGGAATACCTATTTCTTGGAAGGCATTGTGGAGGTCAGAAATCAATCGAGGTTCGTTAGGACAATAATAATGAAGCGTTTCCACATTGTGCAATGGATTCGTAACGTCATTATCATACTTACGCCTATCTGCTTCCAGTTCGGGATGTTCTTTGTCAACGAAAGCAAAATATCGTGCACCTCGTCCTATCAACTGTGCTTCCTTATTTGTTGTACTACCAGATTTCTTTGTCTTGGTATTGGCATCACGAGAATCAAACAATCTCACAATGTCGAAAAGATTCAAAACATCCCATCCTTCATTCAGCATATCAACGGCAAAGATTGCACGGATTGGATTGTCACTCTCTTCCAATGAATTAAGCAACTGCTGCATATCGGTCGTCATTTCATCGCTCTTCTTCATTTTTGTGTTTCCATCCACTTGAAGAAGATGTTCCTCGCTAAATTGCTCACGAATGTGTAACGCAAGGTCAGATAACGTAACACCATTATTCTTCAGGTAGCCAAAAGCCTCCTTGATAATACCATCGCCAGCGGTTGATTGAATCTTCTGCAAGTATCTTTCATCAAGAGTTGGCAGTAAACGTAAGAAATCGCCGTAGGCAGTAGCGTTGTCCTTCTTTAGTTTTGACTTGAAGAGCACAACAGGTTTCACATTCTTGCCAATAGACGCAAACAACATTCGCTTGTATTCGCTCACAACCAAAGCACAGAGAATACGACCTTGCAGATCACTATCAACCTTTACAGCCAATACCTCTTTCGAGTAACGGTCGTTGCAGAACCTTGGCAAGTCATACTTGTAGATAATCTTGTCTTCGTATTTCTTTCGGATGTTTTCATCTTTTTCGTCAATGGTTGCGGTAAACTCCAACATGATATTCTCTTCATTCTGCAAGAAAATCCTTTGTGCTGTAGTTTCCCAATCACGGCTATCTTCATCATCGTACTCTTTGTATTCACCGTCGAACAATTCGCCTACAAATTTCTCCTTGACTTTCTTGGTACTGCTATTCAGATGATGGGCTTCATCCGCAATGAGTACAACCTTGTTACGAGCATAATACTCGTATGTGGCACCATTTTCACGAGGCGTATTAAGTTCACTATGAAGTTTTCCCAAAGTTTTCAGACAGATGTTGATGCAGTCATTGCTTACTCCCTGAAAACTTGTTACCTCGCGTACTTCTACGTGCTTACCACCAATACTAAGATTCTTTGCGAAAAGATACTTTGAAGAGCTTGTGTTAAAGAAGTTGTCTCGCGTCTTCTCAATTACATTCGTGCTATTTACAAAGAACAGGAAGTTTCTGTACCCCTTTTCATAGAGGTACAGTATTGCGGCTGCCATGATAACCGTTTTACCAGAACCCGTTGCCATGTTGAACATGAGGTGCGGTTGCTTTGTCCTTTCTTCGTAATCTTCCATATACGAAAGAAAGTATTGCAAGCATTCCGTTTGGTAAGGACGCAATGGCTTATTTGATGCGAGGCATGTCTTGACAACATTCGGAATAGGCTTGTTCTGGAGTTGCTTTTTGCCAATATATTCCAATACTGCTTGTTGTAACATATACCTATTCGTTTTCGTTTACACCATAAAACTCCCTTGTCAGTTCCTTATCCTTCGCAGAAATCTCATAATCAGGATTGTCCATGTCGGCAAAAGGAATGTACAATTGGTTCATATCAAGACATTCTATGAGGAAGCGCTTCTTTTCATCCAAGGTTAACTTGGTGAAGTCAGCACTCGTCACATCTATCTTAGTCGGATCTATCTTGTAGCTAAGGAAGTTAGTTGCCTGCATACTATTCCATATTGTATTGAGTTCTGCTTCATCTTTCGCATTAAAGATTTCTTCTCGATAGGTTTCGTTTGCCTTTGCAAGTTCGCAATAGACAAAGGAACCTCCACCTTTCCAGTTGTTACGTTTTGATACGCCACTTTGTTCTCCCTCAATTACCTTTTGTAACCTACGGCATTCTATATCAACATGTCTGTCTAACTGCTCACAAAGAATGTATTGATATCCCATTTTGTGAGCTACTGCACCCGTTGTTCCTGTTCCACCAAAGAAATCGAGAACGATATCGCCTTTATTCATGTGCGCTTTCATAATTCGTTCTATCAACTTTTCTGATTTCTGTCCTTTAACCTCGTCTTCTGGATTAAGCATTTTCGACACAGTCTCTCCAGAGAAAGAAACGATAGCTATACTATTCAAATCATCGTACTCGTTGCCGTTCCAGACGTCTTCAATAGGATAGCGTTCTGCACTAGAAGTAGCGATTTCCTTAAATTCCTCTTTGGGGATATAATGCTTGATAAATGATAACGATTTTTCATTCTTTGAATAAAACAGAATCGAATCATGGTTTCTAATCCAGTTCTTATCCGCAGTTTTATAACCAGATAGCCAGCCTATTCTCCATATAATTTCTCTTTGGAAATTCTCTTCTCCAAAGATTTCATCCAAAAGGATCTTTGCATAATGTACCTGGTGATAATCCAATTGAATATAGATTGCCCCATCAGTTGTCAATAACTCTTTTGCAACTAAGAGTCTGTTTTTCATAAAGGTTAACCATGCAGAACGAGAAAAACGATCATTATAACTGAAATCATCGCTTCCCGTATTGTATGGTGGATCTATATAAATCAGTTTTATCTTTCCTGCATACCTTTGTTTCAAAGAGTATAAAGACAAAAGATTGTTTCCCTTGATAATAAGATTGTCATTAGGTAAAAGATGTTCCACCTCATGTTCTCCATCCTTATCATAACGTTTGAAACCAGCAAAAGCCTTTCCTTCTGTCAGTCGGTTGATTTCATCAGATGCAAGAATAGTATTCCAGAATACCTCATCATGCTTCTGGTCTTCTTTCGTCTGACCACCTTCAAGCATACAATCCTTGTACTTCCAAGAAAGCACCACTTCCTGACTATCGGCAATATACTGACCATGCTCATTGGTGAGACCAATTCTTTCCTTATAGAAAGAATAGTCATCATGAAGAAGATTCTTGTTTATTATGAACTTCAGGAAGTCAACCTTATCAAAAACCATCATTCCATTGACTTCCTTGAAGAAATGTTTCTTGAGGTTCTCTGTAGAGAGTAGCATAGAGAGTAACTCGCCATCAAGTGAAGTTGCAGCTTGTTCTATTACGGCTTTGTTCAGTTTGCCATCATCAGTACAAAAACGCTCGTTAGTTTTGAGTACCTCGTACAAATCGTTGTATAAATGAAATCTGTCCATATTCGGTAAGTTGATTTTATCTTTTTGGTGCATCAACTTACCACTCACGTAATCACATAAAAAGGACATGAACCTTCTTATGCGTTCGTCGAGGCTGCCTCGGAATGGAACCTCATCCTCCTATAAGATATGCTCATGCCCAAAGGCACAAACATTGAACTCTTATAAAGGAGGAAAAGACTCACTTCGACCAAGGAAGCTTGCCTAACCACTATTCTTTGTGTTCTTATTCCAATAATAGTTTCCGAGGCTATTCAGACGAACGCAAATAATAGTCAATGCGCGTTATTTGTTAATATGTTATTCTTTCTGTTATTTCTGTTTTTGTTATGAATGTTTATTTATTTTGTATAATGAGATTATCAGAATAAATCGCTATGAGTGCCAGTGCTGAGCATCAGAAGCGTGAGTTCTGTATCATTCTGTTCCCAAATGAGCAACCAGTTAGGGGCAATATGACACTGCCACTCGCCTTCGTGATTACCAGAGAGCTTATGAGGTCGGCAGGAAGGGGGAACAGTTCCTGTTTCAATGAGGGTGTCGAGAATCGTTTTCAATCGTGACATGTTATAGCCACGCTTGCGACATCTCTCTACATCTTTTTTGAAATTCTTGGTATAATTTATTCTGTATTCCATCAGAGCCCTAGTTTTGCAAAGAAGTCTTCTTTGTTCTTACACTTCACCACTCTTCCAGCTTTTAGATCGGCACGGGCACGTTCGTACGATTTCATTGCGGGGCTTTTCTCCACGCTCACAACGCCACGTATCATACTGATGGCGTGTTTTATCTCCTTCAGCATCGAAACATCTTCTATGTTGACTGTAATCTGTGTAGGAGTATGTGCTGTTAACGTGCTTGCATACTCTGCAACAGGCTCTCCCGTCGTCATGACATCATTTTTCGGTGTGTTGTATTTTTTGTTAGCCATATTCAATGTTACCTCCGACCGCAAAATTAACGATTTTATTTCAAATAACATTCATCACCGAAGTTAATAGTTTTAAATGTGTACAAAAAGGAAAGTTGCCGTCGGTTTTCGTTATCGTAGCGTCAGCGTATCGTTATCGTTATCGTTATCGTAGGCGAAGCCTCCTCTCAGCTTTAGATATTTATATCCAGTTCTACTGGGCAGTGGTCGGAGCCTTCGTAGTCGGTGAGTATCTTTGCATCGGTGAGGTGGTCTTTCAGTGACTGTGACGTGAGGAAATAGTCGATGCGCCAACCGATGTTTTTCTCTCTTGCGTGGAAACGGTATGACCACCATGAATAGATGTTTTCCTTGTCGGGATAGAAGAATCGGAATGTATCGATGAATCCTGCTTCCTGCATCTTTGTCATCTGCTCCCGTTCTTCGTCTGTGAAGCCAGGGTTGCCATGGTTTGTTTTTGGGTTGCTGAGGTCTATGTCTTTGTGTGCTACGTTGAGGTCGCCACAGACGATGACGGGTTTCCGTTTTTCCAATGACTGCAGGTATCTGAGGAAATGCTTTTCCCACTTCACCCTCTGTTGTAGGCGTTTGAGTCCATCCTGTGAGTTGGGTGTGTAGCAGGTGACGAGATAGAAATGCTCCATCTCTAGTGTGATGACACGTCCTTCGGTGTGCATACGCAGATATTCTTCGTCGGTGTCTGTTATCTCTTCGTTGTCAATGCGACAGCCGTATGTGACCTGCAGCGGATGATGTTTTGTGAATATGGCTGTGCCGGAATAGCCTTTCTTCTCGGCATAGTTCCAATAACTTTCGTATCCTTCAAAAGCGAGGTCTAACTGTCCTTGTTGCATCTTTGTCTCCTGTAGGCAGAAGAAGTCGGCGTCCAACTGTCGGAAAGATTCTACGAACCCTTTGTTTACGATGGCTCGCAGTCCGTTTACATTCCATGATATGAATTTCAGGTTGCTCATTTGCGGTTATGCGGTTTTGCGGTTATACGGTTTTGCGGTTTTTGCGGTTGTGCGGTTATACGGTTATACGGTTTTGCTCATTTGCGGTTTTTTGCCTCTCGCAGAGAAATCATCGTTTTGCGTTGCAAAATATGTGTAGTCTCTTAAAAGCCAACCATCAAACAAGTTTGCCATTGTCTTTTAATATACTCCACGCACTGGCATTGCAGTGACGATGATTTTACGCAGAGAGCAGAGACGCAATCTGCGATTGCTGCGCAGAGATTTTATGTGGCTCACTATTGCATTTACCATATCCGCCACCAATATTTTCTTTATTCCTCCTCTACGGGCAAAGGCTTTGCAGAAGTTACTTTTTCTCTGCGAGAGGCTTATTTTCATTTGCGAGAGAGTTAAAATCATTATTAATTATTAATTATTAATTTCCCTGCAGGGGAACTCTGTGAGAGGTGAGGGTTTCATTCTATTGTGAGTTTGTCAAAAATCATATTGTCTATACCTTCGCCAGTGAGGGTGACATGGTATGTTCCTGCATTGACATAGCCACCTGTAGTGATGCTTGTTGTCTTGCGTTTTTTCTTTGCTGCTTGTGTCTGAAGAAAACTGATATCATTATCGACATATTTGACTCCGTTCTGGTCGGTGATGGTGACATGCAGTTTGCGTGGTTTCTCACCATTCCAGTATTTGAATCGCAGGGAGTATATCTTTGCTACGCCAACAGAGAAGGTCCAGGATATGCGGTTGTACGGTTGTTCGGTTGTGAGGTTTATAGGTGAGGCTTCCACTTCGATGGCTTTGGATGTCTTTGGTGGCAGGAGTGAGTCTGGTGTCTTGACGAGGATGTCGTTGTCGAAAGAAGACCAGGAGAGCTGAGAGCTGAGAGTCTGAGGGGTCTGAGAGGTCTGTGAGTTTTCGACTCTTAGACTTTTAGACTTTTTGACTCTTAGACTTTTAGACTCTTTGACTTTTTGACTCTTTGACTTTTTGAGGTTGGCTATTGCTATGGCTGAGATGATAGCTTGTCCGGATTTAACTTTCGGGAATGAAATCTTGATATGGTCAGTATCGTTGTGGAAGTTTATCGTACGCTTATAGACGTGCCCGTAGCCCACTTGTGACCATATATCTACATCGTGCAGTACGGTACTGTCGTTGACTGCCACGTCAAACAGTCGCCATCCTTCATAGTCGGAGTCGTCAATAGTACCTTTATACCATGGCTCGGTGAAATAGAGTTCTATCAGATAGTCTCCTTGAGGTGCATCGAAATGGTAATAGAGTTCATGACGTCCGAAACGACTTCTCTGGAACAGCGGTGACAATGGTATGTCTGGGTTGTAAGTCTGTGAACATTGATATGAGCTGACTCCATCGAACCTGTCGCCCCATGAATGGCTGTAGAAAGAATGAGGAGCC
This sequence comes from Candidatus Equicola stercoris, assembly GCA_018065415.1. Taxonomy (GTDB): domain Bacteria; phylum Bacteroidota; class Bacteroidia; order Bacteroidales; family Bacteroidaceae; genus Prevotella. Next base: position 44,934 of record JAGHTI010000043.1, on the reverse strand, counting down.
TCTCCTAAATCCTCCCCGAAGGAAAGGACTTTCTGCTCCCCTCCTTTTGGGAGGGGCTGGGGGTAGGCTTTTCTCTTGGAGTGGTCTTGTTCCCAACGGTTGCCGTCGGCATCGATATATTCATCGCCACCGCAGTTGACACGGTAGAGGACATTTGAGAGGTCTGAGGGGTCTGAGAGGTCTGAGGGGTCTGAGGGGTCTGAGAGGTCTGTGAGAGCTGAGAGCTGAGAGCTTAGAGGGGAGACTTTCTGTACTCCCTCCCTTGAGGGGAGGGCTGGGGAGAGGCTGGTTGGCTCCACTCTCTCTTTATACCAATAGAATGCATCTACTGGTTGTTCCCAGATGGTAAACAGTCCTTTGTAATTGAATGGTCCAACCTTGTCAATGCGTCGAAGTGCTTCGTCTGGTTGTCTGCGTCCCGGATTGTCATGACTGTTGAGCAACCACAAGAACTGCCCGCATACGCTGTCCTTAGCACACTCTGCCAGTTCTACCTTTTTCTTTAAGATGTTTAGATATTTTTCTTCGGTATAACCCTCACCAGTATGGTTGCCTATAGTACGCCATGCTCCATATTCGCCATTCAGCAGCTGTTCTTCCTGCTTCAGTTCGGTAGCATATTTTTCGATGTCGCCACCGTATGTGCCACTCCAGTTCTGTACCACATTCCAATCCGTGCCCTCGCCGCCATTGCAAGTGGTGACGAGACGCTGACTGCCACAGGTTGGGTCCATGTCGCGTATTATCTGAGTACACTCCTCTGCAAAGTCTTTCGGCAGGGTGCTTTCGTTTTGCAATCCCCATAGTACCAGTGATGGTGAGTTCCTGCGTTCTTTTACCCATTGGCGTAAGTGTCTTTTGAAACTCTCGCGGAACTTCGGGGTGTCGTACCATATATGGGCAGAGAACTGTGCCCACCATAGTATGCCCTCTCTGTCGAGTAGGGTCTTGTAGTGCAGGTTGTGTGGCTGGTGGGCATCTCTGAAAGCATTGAAACCAGCCTGCTGCACTTCTTTTATTCTTGTCTCTATCTGTTCGTGAGTGAAGGCATGACTTTGTCCAAAGATATGTTCATATTCGCATACTCCATTAAGGAATATAGGTTTGTTGTTCAGCAGAAACCTTTTATCGTCTGATGCCTGCCGTATGCTGGACTTTGGCCAAGAGACAGTTCTGAAACCAAATGGCGTGTCCTGACTGTCAGTAGCCTTACCATTACGCTTGATGATGCTGTTTACTTTGTAAAGGTATGGCTCTGCAACAGACCATAGATGTATTGGAGTGAGAGGTGAGAGCTGAGAGGTGAGAGGTGAGAGGTTGTTGTTGGTTAAAGAAGCCTGCTGACGGATGATCTTCGTCTCGCCGGGTAGTAGTGAGATTTCATCGGTGAGACGTATTACCTGTCTGCCTGTAGCATCAGAAAGTTTTGTTACAAGCGATGAGACTATTTTCTTACTGTCATAGTTTTTTATCTCGGTTTCAACGAACAGGCTGTCGCAATTGTTGTTGCTCCACACATGAACTCCAAATGGTTCGATGCGTACCTTGTCTGTGACTTCGAGGGTGACAGGACGGAAGATGCCGAATGGCTGTGACCCTTCGGAGAATCCCCATTCGCTGCTGCATCCGCCACACACCCACGGCATGTCGGTGATACCTTCGGGATGAGAGATGTTGAGAAGGATTGTGTTAGTATCGTTGAGATGAACGAATTTCGTTATGTCAATGCACTCACAAGTTCGTCCGATGTCGTAAGTACCGAGATTATGCCCGTTTAGTTCTATGGCTGCATACGTGCCAACTCCTTCGAAGTTTATAAAATACTCTTTGTTGTCAGTGCCTTCGAGGAAAAATTCTTTTCGGCAAGTGACGGAGCCATGCAGATTGCCATGTTCTTTCTGTAATGCTCCGAAGTAGTCGTCAAGGTTGAAAGGTACATCGACCATGTTTTTTCCGTGTAGGAGAGCATTACTGTTGATAGATGGATTGTCGGAAATTATCTCCCAATCCTTGTCGAGCGACATCGTGATGCGATGCCCAGTAGGGTCAGGGGTAGGGAAGGAGACCTCACTTTTGCCGAGATGTCGGCTCGTGGCAACGGCGATACCCCTCTGACCTGCATTATTTACAGCGCAATAGAAATGATATACTATGCCATCATGCTTGACAACATAACTCTTGTGTGCAAACATCTCGTCGTACGGTTTGGACGGTATTATGAGGTCATCGCCATCCCAGTCTGTCCAATGAATAAGGTCGTGACTTGCAGCAAACGTGTTGTAGGCATTGTACTTCCTTGTTGGGTTGAAGGCGGAGAAATAAAACATTACAAAGATATCTCCCATCCGTACAATCTGTGCATCGCCTGTTATCGTACCGTCAGAATCGTGTGCAAAGACAGGGTTGCCCTTGAAACGAGTCCAATGGAGCATGTCGTCAGACAAGGCAATGCCAATACGTTCACCCTTTGGATGCGTTGCATCCTTTCCTCCAGCATTGTAGAACATGACAAAAGGATGACCAAAGTATTTCTTATCTACCTTATATATAGTACTCTTGTACTGGGTCATTTGTTCCCACCACTGTGCATCATCGTCAGCATAACTGATGACAGGATGTGGAAGACATTGCCATGGATGCGGTTTTGTGATGTCTTTCTTCGTTGACGCCAAACCTACGCTCAATGGCGACTGCACAGCCTCATAGCCTGTGCCGTTACCACCAATGTATGTCATCCAATGCGCACCTTTGTACTTCCCCATCTTGTACGAGCCATTCCATTCATAATCGATGAGTGCAGGGAAACCGCCACGTTGGTTGGCATCCCATAAAGGTGTAGATGTAGAAGGAAATTCAAGAATACGTCCTAATATGTTCCAGTGGAGAAGGTCATTACTTTCTGCCAACCATGTCTCATACCCTCTGCCATCGTTACCTCCCTTACCATCGTAACAGACAAAGGTCATATACCATTTGTCTTTTTCGCGGAAGACGGTAGGACAGTCGTATTTATGTTTGTTGTCCTGCGGTGCAATGACAAGACCATATTTATAAGGAGTCTTTGCTTCCTCGTAGATACGTTGCATCTGTTGATGGTCAACGACTTGTGCTGAAAGGCTTATCGCCGAGAGACAGCAGAGGAGGAAAATACGTATTCTGTTCATAGTGTGTTACATAAAAAGCCAATCCACTTCTTCGTTTCTTCCGTTCAAACCAGCGTCACGATGTTGCAGGTCTGTTGTCGTGAATCCTGCAACCATGATGATGCCTCGTGGCAGGTTGATGACATGATGTCCAGCTTTGAAATGATAAGAATGTATGTTTACAATAGGCATACCCGTCATAGAGATTGCATTGGTGATGACAGGTTCTGCCTGACCATATTCGTTGCCTGTAGCATCTATTTCCAGTTTTGGTGGAGATGCAAATTTTTTCTGGTCATCAATGAAGAAGCCCACGAGCATCTGTGTATTCTGCTTGCAAGAGAACTCGACGGTAACTCCGCGTTCTCTCGTCGTATCCCGATTGAGCAATAATGCTTTCAAACCTTCCAGTTCTGGTGCGATAGAGTCGATATGCTCAGGACGTCCTTCAAAAAGACATACATTCTTGGACATAGGAATCATTGTGTAAGGTTTCCCAGATATGGTGATGTCAGCATTTTTTGCCTTTATTATCTTTACAGGCTGCTGTGATGTGGAAGCATTGTTTAGTGAGGCGAGATTTTTCTTCAGATTGGTAAGTTCTTCTTCATAGACAGGCAACATCTCTTCCCACGTCTTGAACTTACCGTTGTCGCCACCAACAGGTATGCGCCTCTGTGCAGTCTGCATGGAATTGGCATAGAGATAGGTGTCTTTTGTCAAAGCAACAAGACGTCGCCATGCTTCATTACTCTTTTCCAACAGAGGGATAGCCTTTTCAAGATATTTGGTGTCCTTACTCCATTTATAATTAAGAACCTCCTGCGCTGCCAAAACTTTGAGTCGGAAGGCGATGGCAAATTCCTTGTAGCAGTTCATGTCGTTAGCCAAACGAGAAAATTCATCTGCGTTCTTTGTGACACCTTTTCTAGCCTTCACGACGGCATCGACTGCTTTAGTACCATGAGCGACACATTGCTCAACAATGTCTAATGGAAGTTCGCCAACGTGTTTATATTCTTCGCTGTTTCTGTTTTTAACTTGTTTCTGTTTCCACTCCTTTTCTACATATTCGATGAGTTTCTCTCCCTCAGGACCACAACTCTCATAGAAGCCGGAATAGATGGTATATTTGTATGGGTTTACCAGTTCGCTCATTTTCATTCCTAAGAGGAGAGTCTGACGGTTGCCTTCCGTGATACCAAAACGGCGAATCAGTTTAGGTGCAATCTCTCCGCACTCATCGTAGGCAACGAGGATATTACGTGCAGTAGCGGCATCACAACCATAATACTCTTGCAGAGTGTTCACCCAGAAATCATAGTCGTCAGCATTACGGTTTTCATTCCAAGAATAACGTCCCCATGCCTTGTACCACATCCAGTCGCGGTCAACTTGTAACAGTCGTCCGTCTCCAACCCTATCGGCAGAGTAAGGCCAGTCCCAATAAGAAGCCTGTGGGTAGAGATGAAGACCGTTGGCATGATGCACGTTGTGCATTGCCTTTACCGTTTTCTGTACAAAGACAGGAGAACTCCATCGCCATGGTTCGAGGTTTGCAAGTATATGCACATTGCTTATGTGAATAGGTGCAGCGGCAGCCAGTTTGCGGTGTGTCTCTGCCCAAGGGCCGCGAGGCTCATAGGTGGTAAGGCTCTCACCGGTATATTTTGACATAGTATAAATGTTCTTATACAAAGGCAATGACGCTGCCAACACTTTTGGTCCGTCTGTGTCGTGAGCCCTCAAGATGATAGGTGGCTCATCAGTACGGTTGGATGCCTTGAGTCCGTCTTTTATGGCAGGGATGATGGTTTCCGTCATCCATTGTATGTCTGTGTCAATGCCGTTCATCGCCTCTCCAAGGCAGATGAGCAATCCCACGTTAGGATATTTCTCAATGAAGGCAGCGATACTTTTACGTGTATAGTCGGCAATGAGAGGGGTAATAGGACGGTTGCGGTCCTGTGTCTTGATACCATAATGGTCTGCAAAAGGTTTTGAGACGATGATATTGTAGAACATCTGTATCACCATGATACCCCGTCGAGATGCCTCTGTGGTGATGAAAGAAAACATTTCCTGATTTTTCTGCATTGTAGCATCATCAACTTCAGGAGCAAAAGGATAGTCCTTCAGCTTGACAAGCGATGCAAACGGATGACCGTTCCATAGATAAACAGCGTTGAAGTTGTCTGCTGCCAGCATGTCCAGATATTCAATCCACAATTCCTTATCATAAAACCATGGGAAGTTCTCTGGTGTATATGGGTATTCATATACTCTGTGTCCTGGCAGATATACGGTCTTTTGCAATCCAAGACACGTTCCACGCAGTTTCATACCCGGCTTTTCCGATATAGCCTCTTTGATGTCTATATTGCCATGAATGGTAAAATACTCTTTCAGTTTGTTTGCAGCATAGATACATCCATTACCGTTGTTACCAGTAAGGATGACTTTCTTGCCTTTACGCTGTATGGTAAAAGACTCAGGGATGTTGCCTGTGTTTTTAGTGTTCTGCTGTATGACGATGTTGCCAGGGATGTCCTTGACTATTGTTGCGGCATACTCCGTTTGAGGAGAGTGTTGTTTGATGGTTATCTTTGCCAATGACTCTGCTGACAAACTGCAGAAAAACAACAAGACGGCAAGATGTTTGATGAAACAACTCTTGTGGTCAGTTAATAGGAATGTCAAATTCTTCATGAGGTGTTATTTTGATTGTTTTATTTTTCAATATCAAAGTGCCGTCTCCACCGTCACTTTTTATATGTATGTGTTGTCTGTCCATCTTTATATAGATGTCCCCAAAAGGAGTAGGGACAGTGCCCTCCATCCATTCCAACCCTCCGAGTGAAGGTTTGATTTCATACTGGCTGTATCCTGCGGCAAGTGGTCTTACGCCAAGGTAATATCTTCCTAAGAGATAGATGGGACTTGCTCCCCATGCGTGACAGAGACTCTTTCCATACGGTCGTCCGTACATTGCCAGATGCTGTCTGCCCTTTTCTGTTGGGATGTATTTCTCCCAGAAAGATGTAGCCCCTTCCTTGAGCATTCCTCCCCAATAGGATTTTATTTCTGTCAGTACTTTATCTTGCATTTCCATGGAACATAATGCTTCCAGTTCATAGAAACGCATATATGGTGTGGTGATGGCTTCAACATCAGGGTTTAACAGTACGTGTTCTTTGATTTCTTCCTTCCGTTTTTCATCGGCATAATCATATATGATGGCAAAGATATTCGGAAATTTCGTCACCATATCGTTGATGTGTCCATCTTCAATGTTGTGCAGAAAGGCATGTTTCTCCTTGTCCCAGAATGTTTCTGAAAATGTATTGTTCAGTTTCTGTGCCAATGTGCCGTATCTTTTGGCATCGTCATCATGCCCGCAGATGTCAGCACATAGTTTCATTGTCTCCAAAGACTTGCAGAACAATATCTGCTCAAAACACATTACACCACGTTTGTGCATAGGGAAATCCACCCAATCAACAAAAATCCAGTCATCGGGTTGTCCTTCTGCCATGCCATTTTCGTCTGTTCTTCCAAGACAATAATCCATCAATGTCTGCATCTTTGGATACATCTCCCTGACAAAGTCACTGTCACCAGTAAAGAGGTAATAGTCATAGATACCTTTGAACCAATAGAATGTATAGTCCATTATGGTATTTATGTGTGCTGTGACAGGGTCTTTCCCACGCAGAAGACGTATGGTGCGTTTTACACATTCTGTATCGAAGAACAGATAGTAGTTCATCAAGAAACTCTGGATGGCATCGCCACTCCATACCCAACGGTCGCGTTTTATCCCATCCATGAAGAACTCCCTCGTGGTCAGTTGCATGGTGTATTGTGCTACATCCCAAATCCTGTTTATCTCATCGTCGTTGCATCGGAAACTGCCACGCGATTCTTCCGGCAGATATTCATACAACATGGAAATATCCTTGACGGTGATGTCACCTTCACATTCTATCATCACGTAGCGGAATGCTTTGGAATAACGTAAGATGTAGTCAAAACTGTCATTGCTACCTTTTAGCGATGTAATGCAGTCGGTGATGTTATGAGCAAGGTCGGTAATACTGTCTGCTGATGCTTCGACAAGAATTTTGTCAAGAGTTTCACAATGTTCTTTGTCCTGTGCCTCTTCTGCACTTTCACCGTAATAGATATGTATTGTCCCGTCGCCTTTTATCCCTTTTAGTGTGACGTATCCAATTGTCTCTACACCGAAGTCGTACAGGGTGTGGCTGTTGTTAAGTGCTGAACACTTATCATATTTCTTTTCTTCAGTCTGTAGGCGGAATGCCGATGGTGGGGTGGTGATGTCGTTGAAGTTCCATCGTCCCGCAGGAACGTATATCCCAGAGCCATGTGCATCGCCATTTTCATCAATCCATATCTTGTCTTCAAATGTTGCCAACCACGACTCGTCAGATTGTACCGACTTGCCTTGAACGAATAATGCTGGTGGACAGGATTGGTTTATTACCTTGATGTTTATCTTATGCCTGCCAGCAGGGATGGTAATGGATTTTTGCATACCAAAGACTTTTTCTCCGTCGAGGGCTACATTATAGTCTCCCTCAACGGCAATCTCTATAGTTTCAGTCTCTTGGAATGTCACCTCCTTGCTGAATTCAACCATAGGATAGTGACTGTCCTGTTTCCAGAAGGTTGGCGACAGTGCACCACGTTCCGAGCGTAGGTTATTGAACCTATTTCCAAGCCATATCTCAAAGTCGCCTGGATACCATATCCATGTTGCTGTTGACTTATTCGCCATATCTTTCTTTTGTGATTTCTTCAAGAGATTTTCCTCGTGTCTTCGGTGCTCCTATGACTCCGATGAGGAATGATATGATGAGCAATATCATCATGATATATGCTGCTGTGGTGAAGCCGTCACCATTTTCCCCGTAGATATATACAAAGCACAGTCCCCAGACTGCGGATAGACCACGCACGATAAAGAACATCAGTCCTTGTGCTGCAGCACGGTATTTTACTGGGAATAGTTCTGATGCCCATAGTGCATAGAATGTCTGAACGGATATTCCACCTTGTAATGCCCAAAGAAGGGTGAAGACTACCAATCCTGCGATGCCACTGATGCCTACATAGATGACTATCACCCATGCTGCGATGGCGAAGCCGACACCGATGGCATAGAGACCACGCTGGTTTACCTTGTCCACGATGAGTGAGAACAAGAATGTAGCAAGGATTATTATCAACCATTGTCCCAATGTCAGCATGTTGGCATATTCATTGGAAAGTCCTCCTGCTGTTTCATAGATATGTGGTTGGAAGAAACCCATTACAGAACTGACGAGGTTCCATGTGAGGTACATACCAGCAAGGAAACAGATGGCTTTGATGTTTATCTTGTTTGTGAGCAATTCTCCAAAGGATGAGAATATGCTTTTCGCCATCACTGCTCCATCTTTCTCCTTGTTGTTCTTCCATTCTTCTGATTCGTCAAGACGACGTTGCAGAAGCCATGCAATGAATGCAACGATGAACAATGATGCAAAGACGATACGACTGGTAAAGACATTAAGTGCCGCACCTATTGCTGTACCTCCAGTGATGAGGGAAGCAACATCCTGTACGAAACCAAAGCATGCTCCACCGTCCTGTCCTCCAGTAGGAGGTGCCAAGAGTGTGCCTAAGACAAGTATTATCGTAGGACCAATGCCCCAAGCCATTTGAGATATCGCAATGTTGCGTCCTCTGTTACCAGTTTCGGAATTTTCTGATATGTATGTCCATGATGCAGGTACTCCCACGCCTACTGATATTCCTGTAATCAGAAAACCTGCAAGGAGCATCGGGAAGTTTACTGAACACATCATCAGTAATACTCCCAGCATATAGATCAACATGTTGTAAGAATAGATGAGTTTTCTACCATATTTGTCTGCAAGGATACCACCTATTATTGCACCTACGGCAGCTCCAAGACAGTTGGCACTTATTGCATTCAGCCATCCGAGATGTCCTTCGGTCAAACCGAGATAGTCTTTCCATAGGGTAAGTCCGCTTGCCCCAGCAACGATAGCTCCTGCATCGAGATAATTGGTTAATGAAACTGTAATAGTCGATTGAAGACTTCCTTTTCTTTTGCTCATGGTTATATGTTTTTTTTGTTAATAGCTGTTTTTATTATGTTTCTTTTATCTTCTTCCTGCTTGTGCCTTTATTGTCTCAGACACCTTCGGACCGTTGTTTTCCCAGATGTTTCCTGGTCCGTTAGCATTCTGCAGATATTTTTCTTCTGGTGTCCAGTTGTCTTTTACAGTGATGTTGGAACTGCCTTCGTCTGTATATAGATAGAACCAATGATGAGGGTCGTGTGCATACCCTGGTGTATAGATGTCTCTTACTACGTTTTCGGTAATAAATGTGTTAGGTTGATTCCCTAACGTATATACTCCGGCGGTATCGTACATGTGCTTTGCATAGTGATGGATGAGGTTTGCATGGACAAGATTGTTTTTCATTGCACATGGTTGTCTGTTCCATCCCCAACCTAATGATATTCCTGTGTATGACACATCTGAAATCTCGTTGTGTGTTATCTTTATGTTCTTGACGAAACCGGCTGCGATGCCTATGCATCCCCAGTCTTCATTGGCAACATCCTTGATGTAGTTGTTGTTGATGACAAGTCCGTCGCATATCTCACGCTCGTCTGAAGGGTTGTATGGAAGATGGGCTTCGTGGTTTTCTTCCCCGAAACTGCCAGCAACGATTGCACTTCCGGCAATGTCTGTAAACGTGCAGTCGAAGATGCCTCCATCTTTGGTGTAGCGATGATAGTCGATGCCTGTCGCACCAGTATGCTGAATGGTGCAATGTGTAAATGACACGTCCTCGGCACCATTGAGCAGTATGGCTGCAGATGGTCTTCCTACCCATCCTTGATTGTCCAGTTTATGATCGTCAACACGTTCTATCTTCGGCTTTACCTTGTATGCTTCAATAAGATACATCCCAGCCTGCAATGGTGCGTGTCCTTCTTCAGAAGGTCGCAACCATGTGGATTTCTCAAACGTGATATTGGAGATTTTTACATTTTTTACAGGCTCATCGGGTGTACCTTCCACTTTCAATAATGTCTCTATTGCTGGTACTTCGATGTCATCTGTTGTGTCGCCTTCTTTTGGGTAATAATAGACGAGATGATTATAGTCATCCAGCCACCATTCTCCCGGTGTGTCAAGGAATGTCTTTGACATTATGTAGAATGCCGAGTTATGTCCGTCTTTTGTCACCATTGGCGATGGCCACGGATGCATGAAATGTATGTGACTTTCCGGTTGGTGGAAGAAGACAGCGGCACTGTCGCCCATCATCACAATGTCTTTGATGCGCAGGTTTGCCACGCACCACATTTCATGCAGTACCAGTTCTGCATCGTAGCGGTCCTTGTGCTCTTTTACCAACTTTCTTACTGCTGCGGCAGGAACGTACAGACATTCTTTCTTCTTATCTACAGATATGATGCGGAACATCTTTTCAAAGTCTTCCACGTCGCGTGCTCGAGTGGCTTTTCTACCATTTATATATAGTTGGCGGAAGTTCAGCGGTTGTCCGTTGAATGTGGGTTGTGGTGCTACGAACAGTCGTCCGTGTTTTTTCCATCCCTCTATCTTTATGCCACCGCTTATGACAGTACCTTTCACACCTTCTATCGTCATCCCATTGTCTTCAGGACGGATGATGATGGGTTGGGAAATACGGAATGTCCCTTTCTGCAGTTTCAGATGTACATCCGTTATCCCCTCGTGTATCCTGTCGAGACGCGACTGTTGCAATGCCTTTTCTATTGCGAACTCTCCGTCAGCGGGATTGACGTGATAGTCTTTTGCCTGTGCAAGAGTCCCGATGGCAAGACAGAAGATATATAAAAGTGTTCTACGCATTGATTATCAATTAAATGTTACTGGAATCCATACTGTCATCTCTCCCTTGCCTCTGTTTCCCCAAGCATAATATGGTATGAGGCGGATTTTGACTTTTTCTTTCTTCTTGTTCAGTTCACGATAGAGATACTGCTTACCATTGTATGTGTTGTCGTGTCTGTAGATGGCTTCCGTCTCAAGAGCCTTGATATGACTGTCTGCGATGTGTGCATCTACCACATTGAATGTTGCGTCACACGGAATCATTATATCATCAATGCTGTGTCCCTGTAAGTCCTGACTTTCCAGACAGTATATCACTGGACCTCTCTGCACTGCCACTTGTCCGCGTGCTTCCTCTACCAACGGATTTGCTTCCATGAGTTTTGTCTGCATGTCCAGTGACAGTTCGATGACGTCACCACGTTTCCATTTTTTGGAGATGCTTGCATAACCATCTTTACATACAGCTTCTGCTTGTTTTCCGTTTATGGTAAGGGTGTATTTCTCACACCAAGCAGGAATCCTCAGTTTAATGGAAAACTCTTTCTTGCTTGATTTCTTTCCGAGGAATTCGAGTTTTATATTACCATTCCACGGATATTCTGTTGTCTGCTTTATGCCGACATTGCCAATGCCCTCTATAGATGTGTTCAGTTCATTGCCACCGTAGAGGTTTACGTATATACCGTCTTTGCTTACGGAATAAGCATAGTCCTGTACCTCACAGAGTGTGCGGAGGGTGTTTGGCGGACAGCAGAAACAGCTGATGTATTCTTTTCTTTCTTTTGGCCAACGCAGTTTGTATGGTAGATTGTCTGACACCCTGAGAGGGTTTGTGTAGAAATACTTCTTTCCGTCAAGACTGATACCACACAGTATGCTGTTGAAGAAACAGTTTTCTACCAAGTCCGTATATTTGCCATTGCCGGTAGCCTCGAACAGTCGCCAGTTCAGTAACATGTTTCCAATGTTTGCACAAGTTTCATTGTGTGCTGTTGACTGTGGCAGTTGGTAAGGACGTCCGTAGCTTTGGTGCACCTTCTGTATGGAGTCTGGTTTGTAGCAAGTGCCATCAGGTGATGTCCCGTCATAGAGTGCTCCACAGGCTCCGTTAATATACATCTTTCTTGTTACGATGTCTTTCCAGATTGATGTAAGGTTTTTCATCAACTGTGCTTCGCCTGTCTCCAGATATAAGTCTGCGACACCGGCATAGAGGTAGTTTGCTCTTACGGCATGCCCCATAGCATTGTATTGCTCACGGAAAGGGTTGCGGTCTTGATTGTCGTCAGTACCGCCATCGACGCTTCCGCGTATGTCGATTAGTCTTTGTGCCAGTTCCAGATATTTCTTGTTCCCTGTCTCACGGTACATCTCTGCAGCAGCCATATAATGTGACGGACAGACAGCATTGCGTGCCAACTCATCCGGATTCTTCATACAGAAATCGTAGAGGAAGTCTGCCGCCTTCACGCCACAATCGAAGAACGTGGTCTTACCCGTAGCTCTCTTGTGGATGATGCTTGCCGTTATCAGATGACCGAGGTTATATGTCTCAAAGTTCAGTTTGTTACCGAAAGCTCCGTCATTTCCTGTGCCGACTGCTGTGCCTACAACGGTGTTGTCAGCCTGGTTGCCTTCTGCCAGAGATTTCAGTCTCTTATTCAGTTCTACTATCACAACAGGAGTATGAATGTATCCGTTTGGCATCTGCGATTTCGCAACGCATCCGATGAAACGGTCCATTATCTTGTCTAGTTCCTTGTCTTTGGTTATGGCATATACCGATGCTACGGCTTCTAACCATTTATACATGTCTCCGTCATGGAACGGAGGACCATGATGTTTTCCTTTCTTCTCTCCAGATGCGACGAGGAAGTTATGGAAGCCATGTGAACGGTCTGACTGCCATGTCTCCCACATGCTCTGTACAGATGTCTCGCTGAACACCTTGAAACGCTCTCCCCAGAAACCGTCTGTCCATTTTACGGCATCAACAGGTGTGGCAGATGTTACGGCATACAAACTGTTGCGTGTCTCTGTGATTTGTGCCTTGCATGATGAGGCAATGAACACTACAAATGCAATAAAAACAACTCTTTTCATAGTTTACCTCCTTTTGCTTTAACTCTTGCGCCCCAGTTTTGGCGTTCTTTCTTTAAATCGTACCCTTTCTGACTCAGCCAAGTGTTATATCGTCCCATGTATTTCTTGAACAAGGCGTGTTTCTCTTTTGAGCCCTTTGCGTCAATAGCATATTCGCGTGCTTCTTTCAGCAAGTTCATCAGATATTCGCGTTCCTCAACGTTCAGTGTAGGTATCATTTCCAACTGTGCCTTGTATTTGACATTTCTTACATTGTACGTCATGAGGTCTTTTATCATATCCACCTCTGTCGGTGTGCATACAGCATTGAGGTTCGCGATGAAGTCGAAGTGATGGTCGTAAAGTTTTGCCTTTACATCCTTGTTTTCCTCAAATACTCTATTTAAAAAGAAATAATGATTTGCCAAAATGTTTTTCACATTGTCACCTTTTGATGTTCCCGTGATGTTCAGTTGGTCTGTAATCTTCTGTGAACGGTTCAGTATGGTGTTAATGTATGCTTCTTCAAAACCAGTTGTGTCATCGAGTTTGAAACATACTGGTGCGAATACATCTTTTAGGTATCTTACGTTCTCACCGAAATTTCTCTTTACGTTTCTTACAATCGTGGTGTCCCTGCTACGTTCTACGAACATCCATCCTTCCCAGCCGATTTCTGTCAGTACCTTGCGGATGGCTTTCAGGTCTATAGTGGTGTCATTCTTCAACCATACACCATCAGGGTTGCTGGCATGGAATGCACAGATGTTGTCTTTGCCCAGTGTCTTTATCTCAGCACAGATGTCGTATCCGTTTTCTGTTGCCGTCTGCCACTTGTAGAAGATTTTTATACCTTTTGAGTTTATCTTTTTCAGCAGTTTCAGATTTTCTGCAGCATCCAGAGGTGTGTCAATACCTATCACCTTCCCACGTTTTGCAGCCATGTCTCCTACCTCATGCAGACGTTTTATTATTATCTTCAATTTTTTCTTGTTTGTTGTCCAGTCTTTACCGCATCCGCCGAGAGGCAAGAAGGCTACTTTTACATTGTTCATCTTGTCCATGGTGTTCAGACAGTCCTCTATGAGCCATCGGTAAGTGGGTTTTTCTCCGAAGTTCTGTCCGTAGAAACCACTCATGGCAATGGCACCTATCTCTATCTTCGTGCTGTCCGCCATCTTGAGGAATTTTTGTACCTCATAATCGTTGCGCAACTTGTTGTCGAAGGAGTCACGTTTTCCGAGTCCTCCCATGTCTAGTTCCAGACCATCTGCGCAGACGTGTTTTGCCAATGTGAAGGCTCCGGGTTTCTGACGTTTTAGCACCATCCAGTCGGCAACGCCCACTTTAATCTCCGCTGATACGGTCAAGGTGTAAATAACGATGATAAAAAACAAAAAAATGCCATTGTGAGTTAAAAAGAAACGTCTCATAGTTAATTTTGCTTAATTTTATTGTTAAATAAAGTTATCTGTATGCAAAGTTAAAAAAAAGTATCCAATTTTGCATCGTGAAAACAGTTAAACTTTTAAAAAAATGAAGAAAAAAATTATCATTTTTGTATTTAGTGCTTGTTTTGCCCTCGTAGCAAATGCTCAATATCCACAGCTGACAAGCGAAGCGGCAAAGCAGGCTGCAGATTTTGGTGCGGCTGTAAAGGCACACAATGACTCTGTTTGGGAAATAGCAAAACTCGTTGTTGCACAGGAAGCAAAGGAGGGACGTCCTTATATTCCTTGGGCATCACGTCCTTATGACCTTCCACAGGCAAAGATTCCTGCATTCCCGGGTGCTGAAGGTGGTGGTATGTTTACTTTCGGTGGACGTGGCGGCAAGGTGCTGACAGTCACAAACCTCAATGACGATGGTCCTGGCTCATTCCGTTGGGCTTGTGAGCAGGGTGGAGCACGTATCGTTGTGTTCAACGTATCTGGTATCATCCGTCTAAAAACTCCTATCTCTGTACGTGCACCTTATATTACTATAGCAGGACAGACTGCCCCTGGTGATGGTGTCTGTATAGCAGGCGAGTCTTTCTGGGTTGATACTCATGATGTCATCGTACGTCACATGCGTTTCCGCCGTGGCGAGACAAATGTGATGCGCCGTGATGACAGTTTCGGTGGAAACCCAATAGGAAACATCATGATTGACCATTGCTCTTGCGAGTGGGGACTCGATGAAAATATCTCATTCTATCGTCACATGTATGACCCAGGCGATGGCAACAAGGCAAGAAAGTCTCCTACGGTCAACGTGACAATTCAGAACACTATATCTGCCAAGGCTCTCGACACTTGGAACCACTCATTCGGCAGTACACTCGGTGGCGAAAACTGCTCATTCATGCGCAACCTCTGGGCTGACAACAGCGGTCGTAACCCTTCTGTAGGTTGGAACGGCGTATTCAACTTCGTAAACAACGTGCTTTACAACTGGGTTCACCGTTCTGTTGATGGTGGCGATTACACGGCAATGTTCAATATGATAAACAACTATTTCAAGCCAGGTCCTCTGACAGATGTGGATGCTCCTATAGGACACCGTATTCTCAAGCCGGAGTCTGGCCGCAGCAAACTGCCGTACAAGCAGTATGGTCGTGTATATGCTGCAGGCAATGTGATAGAAGGCAATGAGACTGTCACTAACGACAACTGGGCAGGTGGTATTCAAGTAGAATCACGTCCTGATTGTGGCGAGAATGAACCGTTCATGCACTCTAACGAACCATACGCTATGCCTTACCTCACAATCATGCCTGCACAGGAGGCTTACAACTACGTGATTGATAACGTAGGCGCACTGTTCCCTAAGCGTGACATCATCGACGAGCGTGTCATCAACGAAGTAAAGACTGGCGAAGTTTATTATGAGAATAAACTGCCGAAGAAGAACCCTTATGGCGACATGACAGGACTTTCTCCAAAATCAATGAACGAAGAAGGTTTCTTCAAGTATCGTCGTCTGCCGAAGGATTCCTACAAGCAGGGTATCATCACTCATCCATGCCAGATGGGTGGCTATCCTGAATATAAGGGAAAACCTTATAAGGATACCGACTTGGACGGAATGCCAGATGCATGGGAGACTGCCAATGGCCTTAACCCTAACGATGCTTCAGATGCAAACAAGGACTGCACTGGTGACGGATATACAAACATTGAAAAATACATCAATGGCATAAGTACGAAAGAGAAAATTGATTGGACAGACTTGAAGAACAATCACGATACTCTTACAAAGGCATTGTTCTAAAACTATTATAATGCTGATGATAACAGGACAGCCCCTTCACGCGAAGGGGCTGTCTTGCTTTATGATATCTTCATATACTTTTGCAAAATCTCCATAAAGAAATGCCTAATTCTTTATGAAGTTTCAGGCAGTTCTTTATGAAGTTTCGGGTATTTCTTTATGAAGTTCCAGGCATTTCTTTTTGACGCGTAGAGCCATTCTTTATGACGCGTAGAATGTTTCTTTGTGACGCATAGAGTCATTCTTTGTGATGCTTGATTCTACGGAGCACTTATACTGAGTCTGCCTGACACTTCTACATGACCTGCCCAACACTTATGCCAGCTCTACGTCTTCGATACCTAAGGGCAACTTGATACAAAGAATCAGTCCACTCGTCCCGTTGGGTGAGCCGAAGGCACGCAAAGAATCATCGAATTCATCGCAATAAATGAGCCGATATTTCAGAAGTCGTGGGGCCGAATGTCAAAAGTCGTAGGTCCAAAGGATGTAAATCGTAGGTGGATAAAACAATTCTCTGCGAGAGTATTAAAAGTTCTTTTTTTCAAAAATGTGGCAACTCGTCACTTTTTGCAATTAACACACTGATTTTAAGGCGTTTACAAAGTGACGGGTTGTTCCCAACCCGTCACCAACCCGTCACTAAGTCGTCACCAAGTCGTCACTTTTTGTGGCTTTTGAGTGTTATGTTATTTATATTCAGACGTTTATCTTGCATAAAACAGTTTTATTTTTAATAAAATCTTCCACCTGTAAGGTGTAAAATCATCATTTTGCTGTGTTTTTTGCCCTAAAACAAATGGCATTTTAGTGACGGGTTAGTGACGGGTTAGTGACGACTTAGTGATGACTCGGCGACAACCTGTCACCGTGTAACAAACTGTATTTTAATCTGTTATCCTCATTCGGTGACGACTTGAGGGTTTTTGAAGAAATTTGATTTTTTTCGATGTTTTTTTTGTTGTTGTGGAAAAATTGTGTAACTTCGCAGAATGTTATAAAGAGATTAGATTATGTCAACGACAAGAACACTCCAAATTACATTACCGCTCGTTGATGCACGCTATCTGCAGCGGCTGTCCGTTAGTATGGGATGGAATGTTGAGACTGTCCCTACTCGCAGAGGCATTCAGCCGAAAGTGAAAATGTCAGAAGAAGAATTCCGTGCAAAAGTCAATGCCTCCAGCGCAAAAGCAAAAGCTGGTCATTATGTTACTATGCTGCCTGATGAAACGGGAGAACAGTTTATCAAGCGGTTATGTATGTAGTTCGTTTTTCTGAGGATGCACAGAAGGATGTTTTGCTGTTGCAAAAACATGCTCCTCAGTTAATGCCGAAATTATATAAATTAGTAGATGAGTTGAAAGAGCATCCGCGTTCCGGTACAGGAAAGGTGGAACAATTAAAACACTATGCTAATGAAACGTGGTCTCGTCGCATTAACAGAGAGCACAGAATCGTATACGAAATTTACGATAACGAAGTCATTGTGGTGGTTTTGTCATCTTATGGACATTATGAAAAATAGTGATCTTTACAGAGTTTATAGTTTAGGGTTGGTGGTTTTTCTATGTTTTTTTTGTTTCTGTCTTCGGTTTGTTGTAACTTTACCTATGGTGAAATTACACTGCACCTCAGTACTACCTACAAAACTGCGTTTTTACTTTTATTGATACAATAATTCACTGAAATAAATTTCGTGCCTTTTTGTTTCAATAAAAGAAATAAATGAAATTTATTTGGTAGTACTTTCGGTTTGTTGTAACTTTGTCGCGTAAATAATTATAAGTGGTATTAGATATTAAGGATTTTATGATGAGTGTGTTATTGGTGGATTTGTGTAATTTGCGGATAATCACTTGTTTATCGTGGGGACTCTGCTGATTAGTGGATGAATAGATATAAGGCACAATGGTATTCGTACTGTTGTACTTCTTTTGTGTAAACTTCAAACATTAAACATTAAACTTTTAACTAACAACTATATTTTTAATCAATTAAAAACAAACAACAAAAAATGAAACTAAATCTTACAAAAGTGATTCTGCTCTTTTTCATCAGTATGCTGACGGTGGGAGCATGGGGCGCACCCGACAAAGACTATCTCTGCATCAAGGCAGAAGTGGCTGGTGCAACGGTGCATTTGATAAAGAATGGTGGTTCTTCTGAGGCTGTAAACCTTGAGTACACTACAAACGGCAGTGCTTGGGCTGATTTTGTAATCGGCACAACAGAGGGATGTGGTGTAACTCTTGCCAACGTAGGCGACAAGGTTTATCTGCGCAACAAAAAAGAGGCAAAGTATGTGACAACATTCTCTAAATCCATTACTAATTTTTACAGCTTCACCTTCGAAAACAGTGTGTCCGTAAGCGGAAACATCATGTCGCTCATTGACAAAAATGTGGAAAGCACCACAATCCCTTGCGATTGGTGCTTCAACAATCTGTTTGGTAATTCTCAAACACTTACAAGTGCCGCAGACCTGAAACTGCCTGCAACGACATTGGCAAAACAATGCTATTTAGAAATGTTCAATGGCTGTACTGCTCTTACGGCTGCTCCTGCAATACTTCCTGCAACGACATTGGCAACTTCTTGCTATCAACAGATGTTCTATGGTTGTACCGCTCTTGAGACAGCTCCTAAACTTCCTGCAACGACATTGGCAACTTCTTGCTATCAAAAAATGTTCTATGGCTGTACAAAACTGAAAAGTGTAAAGGTAGGCTTCACGAAGTGGGGCGATTTGAGTTACAGTGGTGCCACCGATTACTGTGCAACATACCTATGGCTTAATGATGCCGGCAAGGAAGCAACAAACCCTACATTTGAATGCCCTGCAGAACTCGATACAGAGACTACACGCGACATCGATCACGTACCAGAAGGCTGGACGATAAAGAAGATAGAACCAATGCGCGACTATCTCTGCATCAAGGCAGAAGAGGCTGGTGCAAAGGTACAGTTGACGAAAAAAGGTTCTCCTGAGGCTGTTACTATTGAGTACAGTACAGACGAAGGTGCAACATGGACGACAGTGGATTTTTCTACGGTAGTAACAACCGGAGATATTACTCTCACCAACGTTGGCGATAAAGTGTATTTCCGAAACAATGGTACATCCGCTACGTTCTCCCAATCTGCCAATAATTATTATCAATTTGTGATGTCAGGAAATGTTGCTGCCAGCGGTAACGTGATGTCGCTCATCGACAATAATGTGGAAAGTGCTACTATCCCTTGCAATTATTGCTTCTATGGGCTGTTTGCTTTTTGTAAGACACTCACAAATGCTGCTGATTTGAAACTACCGGCTACGACACTGACAGGAAGATGCTATTCCAACATGTTTGAGTTCTGTTCCGCTCTTACGACAGCTCCTGCACTTCCAGCCAAGACACTGAAAGAGCATTGTTATTTCTACATGTTCTCTAATTGTCATTCTCTTGAGAAAGCTCCGGAACTACCTGCCGAGACACTGGAAAGCAGTTCCTATGGCTGTATGTTCAACGACTGTCATAAACTGAACTATGTGAGGGTTGGCTTTACAGAGTGGGGCTTCAATGCAACGGGTAAATGGTTGTGTGATGCAGGTACGGAAGCAACTAATCATGACTTTGCATGTCCAGAAGAACTGAATGTGAATACGCGCGATGATGACCACGTGCCAGAAGGGTGGACGATAACTCATCCATTGCTTGACTATCTCTGCATCACGGCAGAGGAGGCTGACGCAACGGTGCAGTTGATAAAGAATGGTGGTTCTTCTGAGGCTGTTATTGAGTACAGTACCAATAATGGTGCAAACTGGACGAAAGTGGATTTCTCCGAAGTTACAACCACGGGCGACATAAAACTTGAAAGTGTTGGCCACAAAGTCTATTTCCGCAATGCAAGTGAAGCAACGGAAGTGACGGAATTCTCTCATAATTCTTCCTATTACTATTTTACATTCTCCAAAAAGGTCTCTGCAAGCGGTAACGTGATGTCACTCATTGACAAAAAAGTGAAAACAACTAAAATCATGCAGCATTGCTTTAATCACCTGTTCTATAATTGTGATAACCTCATAAATGCCGCAAACCTGAAACTTCCAGCCACGACATTGGCAGGAAATTGCTATAGTAACATGTTCGAAGGCTGTAAAAATCTTACTACTGCTCCTGCACTTCCTGCTACGACACTGGGATATGAATGCTATTATTATATGTTCTCTGGATGTACTGCTCTTACGACAGCTCCAGCACTTCCAGCCACGACACTGGCAAGTTCTTGCTATCAAAATATGTTCAACGGCTGTACTGCTCTTAAGACTGCTCCTGCACTTCCAGCCACAACACTGGCAGAGAATTGCTATCAAAATATGTTCAATGGCTGTACCACTCTTACGACTGCTCCGGCACTTCCTGCCAAGGAACTGGAAGATTATTGCTATGATGGTATGTTCAAAAGCTGTACCGCTCTTGCTACATCTATAGAACTTCCCGCTGAGAAACTGAAAAAGCACTGCTATAATGAAATGTTCTATGACTGCAAAAAACTGAACCATGTGAAGGTGGGCTTTACAAAGTGGGGAAATATGGACGACAAATATTCTGAAGACTATGAAGCAACACACTCTTGGCTGGCTTCAACAGGCGAAGAAGCAACTGATCGTGAATTTGTATGTCCTGAAGGACTGGATGTGAATACGCTGCGCGATTACAGTCACGTACCAAGCAGATGGACGATAACTCGTACATCGCTTGACTATCTCTGCATCACGGCAGAAGAGGATGATGCACTGGTGGAGTTGAAAAAAAGTGATGCTGGTTCATGGAACATTCGTTTGGAATACAGTACCGATAATGGTGTAAATTGGACTCAAGTAGGTAATGTCAGAGATGAATTCATTCCTTGTAGTATTAACCTTGAAAAGAAAGGAAAAAAGGTTTATCTCCGCAATGCATTCAGATTTGAAAAAGAATTTTCGAAGGACCAGACTAACTATTACCATTTTACATTCTCAAAAAAGGTTTCTGCCAGCGGTAACGTAATGTCGCTCATCGACAAGTATATGGATAGCACCACAATCCCTTGCAATTATTGTTTCACTAGACTGTTCAGGGATTGCACGAACCTCATGAATGTTGCTAATCTGAAACTTCCAGCTACGACACTGGCAGAGGATTGCTATAATCATATGTTCTATAAGTGTAGCACTCTTGAGACAGCTCCAGCACTTCCAGCCACAACACTGGCAAAGTCTTGCTAATCGTATGTTCAACGGCTGTACCGCTCTTAAGACAGCTCCTGAACTGAAAACCACGACCCTGGCAGAGAATTGCTATAATGGTATGTTCTGGGGCTGTAGCACTCTTGAGGCAGCTCCTGAACTTCCAGCCACGACACTGGCAAGTTCTTGCTATAATGCTATGTTCCAAGGCTGTACCGCTCTTAAGACAGCTCCTGAACTGAAAGCCACGACCCTGGCAGAGTCTTGCTATAATAGTATGTTCTGGGGCTGTAGCACTCTTGAGGCAGCTCCAGCACTTCCAGCCACGACACTGGAGAAGTCTTGCTATCAAAATATGTTCAAGGGCTGCACTCTTACTACAGCTCCAACACTTCCAGCCACGACACTGGCAGAGAATTGCTATGGTGGTATGTTCTGGGACTGTAGGACTCTTACGACAGCTCCAGCACTTCCAGCCACGACACTGGCAGAGTCTTGCTATAATAGTATGTTCCAAAGCTGTGCAAAACTAAACTATGTGAAGGTTGGTTTTACAGACTGGAGCGAAGGAAGATGCACTTCAGATTGGCTACTAAATGCAGGCACAATAGCAATAAATCCAACGTTTGAATGTTCTGAAGTGCTGGATATGAATAAGCGCGATGACAGTCACGTACCAAGCAAATGGACGATAACTCGTACATCGCCTGCTTATCTCTGCATCAAGGCAGAAGAGGCTGGTGCAAAGGTACAGTTGAAGAAGAATGGTTCTCCTGCGGCTGTTACCATTGAGTACAGCAGAGATGGCGGTGCAAACTGGACGACAGTGGATTTTTCTACGGTAGAAACAACAGGAGATATTACTCTCACCAACGTTGGCGACAAAGTGTATTTCCGCAACAATGGTACATCCGCTACATTCTCTCAATCTGCCGATAATTATTATCAATTTGTAATGTCAGGAAATGTTGCTGCCAGCGGTAACGTGATGTCGCTCATTGACAATAATATGGAAAGCACCACAATCCCTTGCAATTATTGCTTCTATAATCTGTTCAATAATTGTACGGAGCTCATAAATGCTGCCAACCTGAAACTTCCAGCCACGACACTGGCAGAGGCTTGCTATCAGAATATGTTCGAGGACTGTATATCTCTTGAGGTGGCTCCAGCACTCCCAGCCGAGACATTAGTAAAAAATTGCTATAATAAAATGTTCGAGGACTGCATTTCTCTTGAGGCAGCTCCAGCACTTCCAGCCACGACCCTGGCAGAGGCTTGCTATAGAAATATGTTCTCTGGCTGTATTGCTCTTACGGCTGCTCCTGAACTGAAAACCACGACCCTGGCAGAAAATTGCTATGGTGGTATGTTCTTGAACTGTATATCTCTTGAGGCAGCTCCAGCACTTCCTGCCGAGACATTGATAAAAAATTGCTATAGGGAGATGTTTGAAGGCTGTACCGCTCTTACGAAAGCTCCAGCACTTCCAGCCACGACACTGGCGGATATTTGCTATTACAGAATGTTCCTTGGCTGTACTGCTCTTACGGATGCTCCTGAACTGAAAGCCACGACCCTGGCAGAGAGTTGCTATAACAATATGTTTAATAGCTGTACAGCTCTTGAGATTGCTCCTGAACTTCCAGCCGAGACACTGGCAAAGTCTTGCTATAACAGTATGTTCCAAGGCTGTGTAAAACTAAACTATGTGAAGGTCGGCTTTAAAGGATGGGGTGATGTACTATGCACAGGCTCTTGGCTGTCAGGTGCAGGCAAGAAAGCGGGAAACAAAATCTTTGTATGTCCTGAGGAATTGGATGTGAATACGCGCGATGACAACCACGTACCAAACGGGTGGATGATAATGACAGGCACAATAACTCTTGACGACAACGATCCATATAATGTAACTATTGACATAGAGGATGTAAAGTTAAAATACAAGCGTGCATTTACGGAAACGGGCAAATATGAAGCCTTGTATCTGCCGTTCAGCGTGACGATGACGAAGGATTTGTTAGACAAAGTGACTATCGCACAAATCTATATGGTATCAACGAAAGGCTCTGTAGAGGGCGGAACAAAAGATGTTGGTGTGAATGTGGTGGTAGTGAAGACTCTCGTTGAGGGTGAGACAACGAATCCTCACACTCCTTACTTCATCCGCACGAAGACAGATACTAACTTTGAGTTCGAACAGGAACATACCACCTTGTATGCTGCCACAAACGCAAAACCAGAACATATAGACTGCTCAACGATAACAGACAAGTATAACTTTATTGGCAATTACACTGGCGTGACGATGACCCCAGAAGCAGGCAAGTCCATTTACGTACTCCAAGGAGGTGCTCTGCACAAAGTGACATCAGAAACGGATTTGCATTGCAACCGTTGGCAGATGGTTAAGACTCCACGCAGTTGGACAGAGACACCAGTCGGTATAGACTCACAGGCAAAGATGCAGATTGTGACACTCGGCGAAGACGACACGACAGGAATAGAGGGGATAGAAGCCTCTCCTAAATCCTCCCCTGAAGGGAAGGACTTCATGTTCAACCTGCAGGGACAGAGAGTAAGTTCATTTAATGGCTATCGTGGCGTAGTTATAAAGGGTGGCAAAAAGTATATAATGAAGTAAAAGGAATCCTCATTATGAAAAAGAAATATATAATGCCAAGCATTGATACTATACAGATGCAGACTTCAAAAATCTTGTGCAGTTCTGGTGAGGAAACTTACGAAGAAGTCCTCATCATAGACGACGAAGAATAGGAAACGTCAGGTCTCGACCTCATCGGTGGAAATGACATAGACGCAACGAACTTTATGTTCAAGTAAGAGACCGTCCCAGCCCATCCCATCCTCAGAAGGGCAGGGTAAACGAAAAGAACGGCAGTCGGAAAACGGCTGTCGTTTTTTTTACTTTGTTACCTTTTTTTGTAAAAAAGTGTTATCTTTGACTGCGTCGAAATTATACTGCACCTCAACAGGCAGACATTAAGTATGTATGCTTGCGACGTCTGGAGATTTATCTCCACAAAGGAGTGCAAACTTGTTTGCCACAAAAACTACGTTTAACGATTTTTCTTTTTGAAATCATCAGAGTAAACTCCATGCTTTCTAAAAATTAAAATCTAAAATAATTCCATCATTTTTTGTTTCTGTCTTCGGTTAGTTGTAACTTTGTCGACAACAATAAAACTGAAAATATGAAACGATTCATTTTTACAATTGTTACGTTCCTCAATCTATCGTTGGTGGTGCTTGCTCAGGGACCAAATGGTTCAGGAACATATTACCAAGATGCTAATGGTAAGAAGGGGCAAGTACTAATGGAGATAATGTGCCAGATTATCAATCCTCATACGCGACTCAGTTATGACCAGTTGTGGCAATGCTACAAGACTACCGACCGCCGTGCGGATGGTAAGCTGTGGGATATCTACAGTGACAAGACAGACTATGAGATTGGCGGATCGGCACAGGGGGCAAACATCCATGAAGAAGGTGTGAGCTATAACCGTGAACATGTGTTTCCGAAAAGCTGGTTTGGGGGCAAGGTATATCCTATGTATTCCGACCTGATGCATGTTATGCCCGTCGATGGTTATGTGAACATGCGTCACAGCAACTATCCTTTCGGAACCACGAATGGTGAAAAATATAAGTCGCATAATGGATTCAGCAAGCTCGGCACTTGTAATTATAGCTACGGTGGTTCACAGGCTTATACAGGCGTGGTGTTTGAACCCGCAGATGAATATAAAGGTGACGTAGCACGTATCTATTTCTATATGCTCACCTGCTATAACGACCAGATAACCACTTGGACATATTATGATGCTCCTGAGTTTCTTGATGGGAACAAATACCCTGGACTACAACCTTGGGCTTTGGATATGCTGATGAATTGGGCAAAAAATGACCCTGTGAGCCAGAAAGAGATAGACCGAAACAATGCTGTCTATGAATGGCAGAAAAACCGTAATCCGTATGTTGACTATCCGGGACTGGAGGAATATGTTTGGGGAAGTAATAAAGAGAAAACATTCTCTTATGATGATTATGAAGGTGGTGGCGGAGATACGCCTGTACCACCTACACCTCCGACAGATACATATAGCATTGTACCGAACAAAGCCCTTTTCGACGTGTCTAAGGATGGACAACAACCTACTGAGGTCAGAGAATTGAAAGGACAGAGAGAAATAACAAATGTTGGCATCATCGGTGTGAGTGTCAACAGAAACTCCAGTGGCACACAGATGTATGTCAAGGATGATCATGTACGTGTCTATTCTGGATACAGCATCATCATCACTGTACCCGAAGATAAGGAGATTGTGAGCGTTGGGTTTGTTTACGACAAGGCAAACCAACCTACAAAGACACAGTCTTATACCTGCGACAAGGGATATTATGATGTGTCAGAGCATACATGGAAGGGAGTTCCTACCAAGGAAGTGACGCTTACGGCAAAGGGGAAGTTTTTTATTAAGACTCTCAATGTCAGGTTGCGTGATAAAAAAAATCACACCTACACCTCGACAGTAGAAATAAAGAATGGTTACGAAAGGGTAGAAAGTGATTTGGTATATGTGGGAGATCTATTACCCTCATATAATCTCGCTATCAGCGAAGGATATGATCAGACGATAACAGCAGTTACCTCCGACTATGCTGTAGCTACGGCAGCAGTGTCGGGCAATATGCTGAATGTCACCCCCATCGGTCGCGGTAAGGCAGACATCACCGTACTGCTCGCTGAAGACGATGTGTGGAGCCCAGCCTCTGCCACCATACAACTCGTTGTGAAAGAACATCCAGAAGACATACAACTTGGAGAGCCAATGTTTTTTACCGCTGACGATAGCGAATTGACCGGATCCTACGTTAGTGATGATGTACGGTTTTCTGGTACGTACGTGACTGTCAATCGGGTGATGAAGAGCAATGGTTTCCAATTGGAAACGAAAGATGGTTGCATAACGTTTCCTAAGGTGAAGTCGGCAAACGGATATAAGGTGGTGATAAATACCACAAGTGGCAATCATGACAATGCTGTTGCCACAGTGCAGATAGGCGATGAAGAAGCACAGACTTGTAAGGGGAAAAGTCAGACTCTGGAAGTTGCCACGACATCAACAGCTTCTGCATTTTCCATCAAGAACAATAGTGGAAATGCCCTTTACTTGGAGAGCATAGCCATCGTGCCACGCGAGGTTATCAATGTGTCGGCAAACTCATACGATGAAAAGACTGCCAGTTATTATGCCACATACTATAATGATGTTCCTTTTGAACTTCCTGAAGGGATGTGTGGATATTATGTGCATATAGAGGACGAGAAACTTGTAATCACCCGAATGTTTGAAGAGGGCGGAATGGTACCAGGTGAGACGGGCGTACTCCTGAAATCATCAGAAAGTGGGAAGTTGTATTACTGGGCAAGCGAAAGTACTGCTGAATCCACAATGTCAAACTCAACTGAACTCGGCACTGGTGCAAACATGCTCCGTGGGTCTGTGGAGGACGATTATGTGGATGATGGCGACTTCATCTATTATATGCTTTCAAAACCTGCGGGAAAGAAAATCGGTTTTTATTGGGGTGCAGCGAATGGTGCGGCATTTATCAACAAAGCACATAAGGCCTACCTCCCGATACCTAAAGAACAGGCTGCAACATTGAGTCTTGATTTTCCATTTGCTGATGCAAAAGAAGAGGAAAATGTGACTGCCATAGAGGATGTTGTCATGCCAATATTTAACAGCGACGCTTCTTCCTACATCTATAGCATTGACGGACAACGCCTAAGCACATTGCGGAAAGGCATCAACATTGTCGGAGGAAAGAAAGTGATAATTTCTAAATAGGCAGGTTGATAGAAAGGTTAGAGGTTAGAGATTAGAGGTTAGAGATTAGAGGTTAGAGTTTAGAGTAAATATATCAATGATTATGAAACGCAAATATAATTCACCAACTATAGAATGGATTTCCATACAGATGCCTGCAATGCTTGCAGATAGTCCTTCTCCTTCTCCTGAATCGGATCCAGATATGGATCTCAACGATGAGGTAGCAGAAGAGCAGATGTAAGAAAGAAATGCCTACGATAACGATAACGATACGCTGACGCTACGATAACGAAAACCGCATAACCGTATAACCGCAAAATAAAGACGGATTGTACAAACTTTAACTGCGTTGAACTGACGACAAACCGAACATAATGAAGTCTTGCTTCAATTATTGAGGTGCGGAGGAAGAAAAGGATGTATATCCTTAACTTAGGCTGCATCAAGACAATGCACTAACTTTGGCTACGCCGAACTGACGACGAGAGGAACGCAAACAAATTTATTTGATTTGCTGAGACGAGGAGGAAGAAAAGGATGAATATCCTTAAATTAGGCTACATCAAGACAATGCCTACAAAACGAAGTTTTTATCCAATTTGGAATAATGAATAATCGGAGTAAACTCCATTTTTCATCCTTCCAAATCGAAAATAAATAGAATTTATTTTGGCATTGTCCTTGATTTGCACTAATTTTGTCAGTATGAAAGATTGGAAAATAATTTTGGCAAGCAATTCTCCACGCAGGAAGGAACTGCTGAAGATGTTGGATGTGGATTTTGAAGTAAGGGTGTTGTCTGATATTGACGAATCATATCCACCTCATTTGCCGTCAGCAGAGGTAGCAAAATATATAGCCTGTTGCAAGGCAAAGGCATACGAGGATAGCATAGCATCGGGAGAACTGGTGGTGACTGCCGATACCATCGTCATCTGCGATGATGAAATAATGGGTAAACCACACGATGAAGAAGATGCTCGCAGGATGCTTCGTAAGTTGAGTGGCAGAACGCATCAGGTCATCACGGGAGTATGTCTCCTCGCACTCAAAGACCACAACCTCATCACAAAATCATTCAGTGTACGTACAGATGTAACATTCGACATCCTCTCGGACGAGGACATCGACTACTATGTAACTAACTATCATCCTCTAGACAAGGCAGGAGCCTATGGCATACAGGAATGGATAGGATGTGTTGGAGTGTCACGTCTTGAAGGTAGTTATTTCAATGTCGTCGGCTTCCCTGTGCAACGGATATATAGAGAAATGAAAAATTTCTGCAAATGATGAAATCCCTGTCCTCACTACGATTTATCCTGATAGTGATGATATTTCTACATCATTGCAACCTCTATCAAGGAGGTGGCGACCTTGCCGTAACAGGATTTTTTATCTTGAGCGGATTTCTTATCACCTGCGGCTATGGTAAACGAATAGATACATCGTCTTTCAGTTACAGACAGTACATCCTACGCAGGGTGTTCCGTATAGTACCATTACATTGGCTCTGCTTATGTGTGTCAGTATTATTGATATGGCATGCTGGGATGTTGAAGACAGTTTCGCTATCAGATTTTGCAGTCAATATGTTTCTTTTGCAGAGTTACGTACCAAGTCATGATATATATTACTCGTTCAACTCTCCATCGTGGTTCCTGTCGTCATTATTTCTGTTTTATATACTATTTCCTTATCTGTACAGAAAACGTTCTTATGCATGGCTGTTGTTTGTGGCGTATGCGATACTCATCTTCGTAGTTCCACAGAAATATACGATGTGGACTTTCTATATATGTCCGTTGGTACGACTTGCTGATTGTCTCCTTGGAATGTATTTGGCGATATTATGTGAACGAAAGATACAAAGTCATACTTATACAAGCGATTATATTATTGTGTTATTAATAACATTCCAAATAATCATTTCGCAGATGATACCTACAGAAATATCCCTTCATGCCTGTGTATATTGGCCACTATACGTACTGATATTTGTTCTCGTTGGTACAAAGCAGGCTAGTCGGGGATTCCTATCGAACAATTACCTTTCAACACTTGGAAGTTATGTATTTGAAATATATCTCGTTCATCAGATTTGCATCACTATGGTTTCGATGGCTTTGTGTCGTTTCGATTTATACTCTACATGGCTTGTATGCATTGTGAGTATTGTTGTCACAGTCATAGTATCATGGCTTGTCCATCGCTTTTTTACAACACCTATCTTCGTATCAGCATCGAACCGTTTCGGCTTGCATCAGCGCTGTTGACTTGTATTATATATACCTGTCCTGACTGCATTTCTTGTACATGCTTACCATCGGTAGTATAAATATACATACTTTCATTTTCGCGCAGAGGGAAAATGGAATTGTCTATTTGGTGCCGTGATATGATGTTACTCGCTCCGAGAATATAAAGCAAACCTGCGTAAGCATCTATCTCGCCATATCCATATTCGCAGTTAGGGTAGGAGATAGTATCTGTGTAATGTTGGGCTGTATGCTTAAAAACATCCAAAATATCATCTTTTGTTAATGTAGGCTTTGCTTGCAACCATAAAGCCACTATGCCAGCAGCCACAGGACACGACATTGACGTACCGCTGTTAGCATTCCAAGCATATATTCTATCAGCATATTTGAAGTGTTCTACATCCCAGTTTATGTCTTGTGCATCAGGATTGTTTTCAAGGTAGAAACTGCTGTATGAAGATATCACATTTGTACCAGGAGCCATGATGTCAGGTTTTGTTAAACCAGTAAGAGATGGCCCAAGACTACTATTTTCTTCTCTTATTCCGTGGGAACCTTTGTCAAATGTCTTCCACTCGCCTTTGTAGTTCTTTATCCCCTGTCGGTAGGCAGAATTTCCCACTGCTATCACAGACGGTGCTGCTGCAGGCGAGTTAATGGTATATCCATATTCCGTTGCATCTCCATCCATATTTCCGCTATATGGGAATACATCTACTTCCACTTCTTTCCCGAAGACTTCAAGATCTATCTCGTCAGTAGTAATATTTATCTCATACACATTTTTCTTTTTGTCGAAACAAGAAGGATAGAGAGCAATTTGTATTGGCGTACCATTCACGGTGTCGCACAACAACGAGTCTTTACATTCGATGATTTGACTGGTGGTAAAGGTGATGTCATTTTCTGCCCATTGCAACTTATTGTTGATATGTCCATCAGCACAGACAAAGAATAATATTGTCTTTCCTGTTTTTGTGAAATGTGCCTTGGTGCTTTCCTGCCCCTTTGATTTGTGTATAATACCCTTTTTCATTCCACTATTGCCAGCAGATGCCATCAGTATCCTGCCCGGTCCAGTAATCCGTTCAAGTGCTTCATACAACAAATTTTTGTTGTACATATCCTGTGGACTGCCTTCTGAAAAAGATATCACGCAAGGTTTGCCTTGACTCTCAGCATAGTCGAAGATATATTTGAATCCCAGAACGTCAAGGGCGTCAGTGTATTTGTATATATCTGCCGAGTCGATGAGGTTGCTGTTGTTGCTGCAAGCATTAGCAACGAGGACGATATCGCTCTCCCAAGCCATACCCCTGTATGGCGACGTGTAACCATTACCGGTGGCAAGTCCTGCTGTATGTGTACCATGAGTCTCCTGCAGACCGTCATAACTGTGTTGCAAAGCCATCAATTCCTCATTGTTGTAAGTTCGACCGACAGGCATACTGCTACCTATGGTATCTTTTGACAGCATGTCCCAAAACGTCTTTATCCTATCATTACCGGAAAAGGTAGGGTGTGTAAAGTCAAAACCGATGTCTTGGATGCCCACCACGACATCTTTGCCTGTGAATGCCTGTTGAACATTTTCGCCTTTCCACACCTTGTCACTATGCAACAGAATGGCAGTTGTGTCAAGGCACAACGAAAACGGTTCTCCAGCTTCTATGCTCACCACGTTTCTGTGTGCTGCCAGATAGTCGAGTTTTTGCATAGGTATGTCTGCTATAAATAGATCCGACCAGTCGGCAAGGACCTTACATCCCATATCCGTGAGCACATCTTTTCCGTTAATACCTGTGCTGACCTCAGTAGAAGTATCCATCTTCACGAAGGCAATGATATGCTTTGATGGTAGATGCTTTTTCGTAATTCTTACCTTGACTCGATTGTGCTCAGCATAAGTGTCAGCATGAGTTGTTATCAAGAACATACTCAACAGCAGAACAATAGAAAAATATCTGTTTTTACATCTCATGATGGTGCAAATATAGTAAAAAAATACAAATAACAATTATAGTATTAAGCGTCATGACGCATTAGGGGTGAAGACTTTTTTTGTCCTCACCCCTAAAAGCTATTGTACTAAGAAAATCCTTATTTCTTAAAATAACGGTTGAAGAGACCTTCGAAACCAGAACCATGACGAGCTTCGTCCTTTGCCATCTCGTGAACAGAATCATGGATAGCATCAAGATTGAGCTGTTTTGCAACTTTGGCAATATCCATCTTGCCCTTGCATGCACCCTGCTCAGCAAGCATGCGCTTTTCGACATTTGTCTTAGTATCCCATACTACTTCTCCCAACATCTCTGCAAATCGTGATGCATGGTCTGCCTCTTCATAAGCATAGCGTTTGAATGCCTCTGCTATTTCAGGATAGCCTTCACGGTCAGCCTGACGGCTCATAGCGAGATACATGCCTACTTCTGTGCATTCTCCCAAGAAATGATCCTTCAATCCCTGACGTACGAAATCTCCGTCAGCACCCTCTGGGATAGCATCTGCTATGCCAAGCTCATGTTCTGTTACAAACTCAAGGGCAGCGCCCTCTTCCATCTTTTTGAACTTGCTTCCAGGAACATTGCACTGAGGACAACGTTCTGGAGCTTCATTACCTTCGTGTACATATCCACATACTGGACATATCCATTTTGCCATAATTGTTGTTTTTTTGCTGTTAAAAGCCTTCATCCCGCAACACTATACACTTATCTTATTTTGAGTTCCTGAACAACATTTTGTTGCAAAGACTTACTGTCATGTCAGATTTTATACTCGTCTTAGTGTTGCGATTGAAAACAAGCAAAAATCTGGTACGACAAGGCAAAGTTAGTGCAAATCAAGGACAGAAACAAAAATAATATGATTATTTTGGATTTTTCTTTTTAGAAAGCATAGAGTTTGTTCTGGTGATGTTAAAAAAGAAAACTTGTTTGCTATAAAAATGAATATTTCTTTGTCTTCGGTTTGTTTTTGTCTTCGGTTTGTTGTAATTTTGTAATTGAATATGGTGAGTAAGTCGCAGATAAAACTAATAAAGTCGTTGGAATATAAGAAATTCCGCGACAGGGAGAGGCTGTTTGTTGCTGAGGGACGGAAGGTGGTTGGCGAACTGCTGACGGCTTTCGAGTGTGTCGGTATTTACGGATTACAGTCAATAGATGACGGACTACAGTCTCAGAAAGTGTGGCAAATGGTGTCTGCTGACGACTTACAGAGAATGAGTTTTCTTAAGTCTCCACAAGGAGTCTTGGGGGTGTATAGGATTCCTGCTGATGAGGGAACTGATGAAATACGTGCAGACTCTCTGTCCCTAGCTCTTGACGATGTGCAGGATCCAGGAAATATGGGGACGATAATACGTCTTGCAGACTGGTTCGGTATCAAGACAGTATATTGCTCTGTGGGGTGTGCTGACTGTTGGAGTCCAAAGGTGGTGCAGGCAACGATGGGCAGTATCGCAAGGGTGAAGGTGGTGTGCACCGACTTGGTGCGTCTCGTGGATGAGGCGAAAACTAAGAGATGCCCTGTATTCGGAACTTTCCTTGACGGGGAGAATGTGTATGAGAGATCTCTGCCTAAGAATGGCCTTATTGTGATGGGAAACGAAGGTAATGGTATTTCTGTTGCCTTGCGTAACCATATTACGGAGCGACTGCTGATACCTTCATTCAGTGGTGGTGCTGAGAGTCTTAACGTGGCAATAGCCACGGCAATAATATTGTCGGAATTCAAAAGGGGGAGTAAGGTTTGATGCTATACGGTTGTTTGGTTGTGTTTTTTAGAGGTCTGAGAGTTTTCGACTTTTCGATTTTTCGATTTTTCGATTTTTCGACTTTCAGACTCTTTGACTTTTACGGTAATCGTTATCGTACTCGCCCCCTCCTGATTTTTGTCTGCATGCTACTTGCGGGATGTAATACGACGAAGTTCGTACCTGAGGGCGAGATGCTGCTTGATAAGGTGAAGGTGACGTCCGACAACAAAGAGGTGTCACCGATGAAGGTGCAAGACTATGTGAAACTGCGTACCAACTCCAAATTATTTTCTCTATTCAAAACTCCATTGGCAATATATTCCCTTGCAAGTCGTGATACGTCGAAATGGACATCGCGCGTGCTACAACATCTGGGTGAGGCACCGGTGCTGTATGATGAACGTCTTGTCGTAGCCACCCGCAATGACCTGACAGCAGCAATGCAAAATATGGGGTATCTGCATGCTGAGACGGAGGTAAAGAAGACTGTCAAAGACGGATGCAAACTATCTATTGAATATGTCATGCATCCAGGAAATGCATATTTTATAAAACATGTGGCTTACGATATCGCCGACCCAGACATCGCCGCCCTCATAATGGAAGACTCTTCCTCGAAACCGTTGATAGGGGAGGGTGTGCGTCTTGACGTGGATATCCTTGATGCGGAGAGAAAACGTATAACGGCAATGTTGCTTAATAGAGGTTACTACCGTTTTAATAAGGAATACATAACATATACTGCTGATACGTTGAAGGATTCACGAATGGTGAACTTGACGATGAACGTGGCTCTGTATCAACGCAACAGTGGCAGCGAGCCTACCCTGCATCCTGTGTATAGGATAGGAAAGGTGACTTATACTACTGATGTGGAAAATATGCCTATCCGACAAGAGGTGCTTGAGGAAAATACATGGCTGAAGACTGGTGACCTGTTTAGGGAAAAGTCTCTGCAAGATACATATAATAGTTTCTCTCGTCTAAATACGATAAAATACACGAATATAACATTTTCGGAAGTAGATAATGGTCAAGAGTCAACGGTCAACGGTGACAATAAACTTGATTGTAATATCGGCGTGGAGACTCTTCCACCAAATACAATTAGTTTTCAGCCGGAAGGCACTAATACGTCCGGCGACTTTGGTGCTGCCCTGTCAGCGAAATACGAAAATAGAAATATCTTCCGTGGTAGCGAACATCTGAGTGTGGAGGGACGTTTTGCTTATGAGCATATCCGCTCTTTGGTGGGCTATGCCGACCACGACTTTTTGGAATATAGTCTTGAGGCGACTCTTATGTTCCCACGACTTATTGCACCATTCATTAAACCAGAAGTAAAGAGAAACCTTAAGACGACAACGTCGGAATTGATTGTCTCTTACGACTTACAAAACCGTCCTGAGTTTCATCGTAGGGTGTTGTCAGGTGGATGGCATTATCGCTGGAAAGGACGTCAGCAACCTTCGGGAAACAGTATCGCCTACAAATTCGACCTTTTGGACCTCGACTTTGTGTCAATGCCTTGGATATCAGAAACCTTCCGTAAGGAGTATCTGGAGGATGAAAAGACAAAGAATGCGATACTTAAATACAACTATGAAGATCTGTTCATCATGAACATGGCATTCGGTGTGTCTTATACCGATGGTGTAAATGCTTACAAGGCAAGCATCGAGACAGCCGGCAATCTGATGGACGCTGTGTCGGAAATATGCGATGTAAAGAATAATGAATATGGACAGCGTATGCCTTTCGGTATCGCTTACGCTCAGTATGTGAAAGGGGATTTTGATTATGCCCGTAGCATGAAGTTATCTCCAAACATAACATTGGTGCTACATGGAGGACTTGGTATAGCCTATCCATATGGAAACTCTACCATCCTGCCGTTTGAAAAACGATATTTCTCTGGAGGGGCAAACTCCGTGAGAGGGTGGACAGTGCGTGGTCTCGGACCAGGAAAATATGTCAGCGATGATGGAAAAATAAACTTCATTAATCAGACAGGAGATATGAAACTTGACCTCAATGCGGAATTGCGTACTTATCTGTTTTGGAAGTTCAATGCTGCTTTCTTCCTTGATGCGGGTAATATATGGACATTGAGAGATAATAAAGACCAGCCAAACGGTAAGTTTCAGGTAAATCGTTTTCTTGATGACCTTGCTGCCAGTTACGGACTTGGAATACGTTTGAACTTCGATTATTTTATACTGCGTTTCGATATGGCGATGAAGGCTGTGAACCCAGTGTATGACACACCAAAAGAACATTTTCCTATCATCCATCCGGACTTTGGACGTGATTTTGCCTTCCATTTCGCTGTGGGAATGCCATTCTAAATGGGGGGGGCGTATTCTTATAAATATTAGTCTTCGTGTACTAAAATGTGAAAAGGATGAATATCATTAACTGACGACAAACCGGCGGAGAGACTGAATGTCTCTCTGCTTGCGACGACGAGCGGTTTATTGCTCCAAAGGAGTCCTTGTTTACAGGTAACATAATGAAGTCTCGCTTCAATTATTGAGGTGCGGAGGAAGAAAACAAAAGTTAATGCCTACAAAACGAAGTTTTTATCCAATTTGTAATAATGAATAATCGGAGTAAACTCTATTTTTCATCTTTCCAAATCGGAAATAAATAAAATTTATTTGGCATTGTCCTTGATTTGCACTAATTTTGTCAAAAAATAAAAATAGGATGCAGTTTGTTTGTTTTGGCAGTGGCAGTAGCGGTAATTGTTATTATCTTTTCACTCCGACGTCAGGGATATTGATTGATGCTGGTGTCGGGGCACGTGCGCTAAAGAAACATTTTCGTGACAGAGGACTGCCTATGAATCATATAAAACACATTCTTATCACTCATGATCATGCTGATCATATCAAGAGTGCCGGCGTACTGAGCGAAGAATTGAACTCACCAGTGTATGCAACGGTAAAGGTGCATGATGGTATTGTTCAGAATTTTGTGGTTCGCAAGAAGGTTGCGGACAATCGTAAAATATACATAGACAAGAACGAACAGATAAAGCTGGATGATTTTATTATCACACCTTTCTCTGTTCCTCATGATAGTCAGGACTGTGTGGGTTTCAAGGTGGAATGTGACGGATGTGTATTCTGTCTTATGACTGATGTGGGGTATGTGACGGATGACATGAAGACTTTTATCAATGAAGCCGATTATCTAGTTATAGAGTCCAATCATGACAAGGATATGCTCAAGATGGGACCATATCCTGAATATCTGAAGGCACGTATCGCCAGTCAGTTGGGACATCTCGACAACCAGTCGAGTGCACAGGTGGTTGCAGAAAATGCATCAGAACGATTGAAACACGTATGGCTGTGTCATCTTAGCGAAGAAAACAATCATCCAGAATTAGCCCGTAAGACATGGGAGACTGTATTGAGAAATTATGGCATCATTGTAGATAAGGATTTCCGTGTTGACATACTGAAACGCAGAACTCCAAGCATAACATACGATTTGATATGAGCAGAAAAGGATTAGTTATTGCGATAATGATATGTGTTGTGTCGAATATTTCAGCACAGACAACATTGCGTGACAGCTTGGCGACCATCAATAAGCAGCTGATGATGGATCCGTACAATACAGACTTGTTGTTAAAGAAAGGTGGAGCGGAGGTATCGCTGGAAAGTTGGCAGTCGGCATTAGATACATATACACTCATCCTGAAACATGATGCTAAAAATCCTGCAGCATTGTTTTATAGGGCTTATGCTTATGAACAGTTGGGACGTTATGCTTTTGCCCGCAATGACTATGAGCAATATCTAAAAATAGTGCCTTTCAACTATGAGGGTTTGTTGTGTTTGGCTCTTATGAACCATAAGGATAAACATTATACTGAGGCTTATGACCAGATTAACAACCTCATTGAGATGTATCCAGATAGTATTGATTCGTATATTGCTCGTGCAAACATGGAAAAAGACAGGCGGATGATAGATACGGCAATCTATGATTGGGGTGTTGTGATAGAAAAACAACCCGAAAACCCTCAACATTATATCACACGTGCCGAACTATACATAGAACAAGAGAAAAAAGATGAGGCAAGGCGTGATTTGGATATGGCTGTGAGTCTTGGAATACCGAAAAATTCTCTTAACTATCTGTATAATAAAGTGAACGGAAAAAAATAAAATAACGATTATGAAGAAAATACTAATACTGATGATTATGACAATTAGTGCAGTAAGCGCAGATGCTTTTGAGTATGCAAATGAACGTTTCGCAGACTTACAGATGCTGCGTTATAGACTCAATGGTTTTGAAAATCTGACACCGCAGCAGAAGGCTCTTATCTATTATCTCAGCGAGGCTTCTCTTTGGGGACGAGACATCACTACTGACCAACAGGGAAAGTATAATATCCGTCTGCGTAAGGTGTTGGAACCTGTATATAAGAATGTGACAAAGAAGGATGCGTCAACGTTTGATGCCGATGAAAAAGCCTTCGTGACATATATGAAACAGGTGTGGTTCAGCAATGGTATCTATCATCATTATTCCAAGGATAAGTTTATCCCAGCCTTCTCTGAAAAATGGTTTAGAAAGCAAGTGTCAAAGATAAAGGTGGAAGGCAAGAAGGTGAAAGATATGGATTTGTTGTGCAAGGTGATATTTGACCCTACGGTACTGCCGAAAGGAGTCAATCTATCCTCGGATGTGGATGTGGTCGTTGCTTCGGCTCATAACTTCTATGGCGAAGGCGTGACACAGAAAGAGGCAGAAGATTTCTATGCCAAGAAGAAGGCAGCAAACAAAAATGCAAATCTTCCAATGTACGGACTTAATTCAACGCTGATAAAGAAAGATGGAAAGATAGTGGAAGACGTATGGAAGGTGGGAGGCAAATACGGAAAGGCAATAGGCAAGATTGTGGAAAATCTTGAAAAGGCTATTGACTATGCTGAGAATGAAAAACAGAAAGAAGTAATAGAAAAACTAATTAAGTACTACCATACTGGCGATGTGGAAGATTTCGATGATTATTCCGTAGCATGGGTAGGTGCCTTGGATGGTATGGTGGATTTTGTATGCGGTTTCATTGAGACATACGGTGACCCACTCGGCATGAAGGGTACATACGAGGGTATCGTACAGTACAAGGACTTGGAAGCGACGAAACGTACACAGACCATATCGACAAATGCACAATGGTTTGAAGACCATTCGCCTGTTGAACCACGTTTCCGTAAGCCGAAGGTGAAGGGTGTCATTGCAAATGTTATCAATGCCGCCATCCTTGCAGGAGATGAGTATCCGTCAACGGCTATAGGCATCAATCTGCCGAACTCTGACTGGATAAGGGCACAGCATGGCTCAAAGAGTGTCACTATCGGCAATATCACGGATGCATACAATAAGGCTGCTCATGGCAATGGATTCAGCGAAGAGTTTGTGATAGATGAAGAAACCCGACAGTTGATGGAAAAATATGGCGATATGTGCGATTATCTGCATACAGACCTTCATGAATGTCTTGGACATGCTTCTGGACAGTTGATGCCTGGTACTGACCCTGATGCTCTGAAAAATTATAGTAGTACAAATGAAGAGACTCGTGCTGACTTGTTTGCTCTGTATTATCTTGCTGATCCAAAACTGATAGAACTAGGATTGCTTCCAAACGAGGAGGCATATAAGGCAAGCTATTATTCGCAGATGAACAATGGTCTTATAACGCAGTTGGTACGTATCAAACCTGGAGACAACATAGAGGAGGCTCACATGCG
This sequence comes from Candidatus Equicola stercoris, assembly GCA_018065415.1. GTDB lineage: Bacteria > Bacteroidota > Bacteroidia > Bacteroidales > Bacteroidaceae > Prevotella. The sequence goes on along the minus strand of JAGHTI010000043.1, from coordinate 5,637 downwards.
CAACCGTGCGCTGATTGCCAACTGGTGTTTTGAACATGGCAAGAAGGATAATGTCATGGAACTGGTAAAGAAGGATGGTAAGACATTCCTGCGTATCAATGACTATAAGGCTCTGCGTGGACTTGTTGCACAACTGTTGGCGGAGATTCAGCGTGTGAAGAGCGAAGGCGATTTTGAAACATGCAAAAATCTTGTCGAGACGTATGGCGTGAAGGTTAACCAAGAACTGCATAAAGAGGTGCTGGAGCGTTATGCAAAACTCAATCTCGCTCCGTATAAAGGTTTCATCAACCCTGTGATGACACCAGTATTTGATGAGAAAGGTCGTGTCATAGATGTCAAGGTGGATTATACGGAACCTTATGACGTGCAGATGCTGAGATATTCAGAGCAGTATGCAACTGAATGAGATAAAACAATGGTTCAGAACTTATATGGATGGTGCTGTGGCGGCATCCATGAGGGAGAAGGGACTTGCCTATAGGGTGATATGGGGAATCTCTGTTGCCCATCTACAAGAAATGGCTACGGAGATAAAAGATGCATACAAAGACTCTGGTGAGGAGTTGGCAGAACTGGCAAGACTGTTGTGGCAGGAAGATGTACGCGAATGTAAGTTGCTCGCAACATTGGTAATGCCTCACGATATGACGGCAGATGAAGCTCTGCAATGGATGAATACGCTGACAACAAGAGAAATGGCAGAATGGTTGGCATTCAACCTTCTGCGTCATATACCATCAGCAAGGACTGTTGCAGAAAAGGCATTGAAAGGGGATGATGAATTGTCGAAAATCTGTGCTGACTGCATAATGAAAAGAATTTCATGACCTCTTAAACAATATAACGACAAAGAATGGATAAAGTCGCTGCAAAGAAGGCAAGAGAAGAACTGGAAGCATATCTGGCTACAGGTAATCACAGGAAGACGGAAGAACGTTTCGTCATTCTGGATACGATATATTCATTCAGTGGAACTTTTAATCTCGATGCTTTGTCTGCAAAACTGGAAAAGCGAGAGATTATGGTCTCCAGAGCGACAATGTTTAATGCCATCAAACTCTTTATAAAACTGCGTCTGATAATGCGTCATAAGATGGAAGGAGAGTCTTTGTATGAACCGTCAATAGGACGCAAAAGTCATTTTTCTCAGATATGTACTGTGTGCGGCGGAAAGAAAGAACTTAAGGTAAAGAGTATGCTGGCTCTGAAAAACAATCTGTTGTTAGAGCGTTTTCAGGGAGAGAGTTATGATATCACCGTTTATGGCATCTGCTCATCCTGCAAGGCTGTGAGGACGCGTATGCAGAGGCGTGAAGAACGAATGAGGAAAAAAGCGGAAAAATTGAAAGAACTGCACGCAATTGCAGTAAAAAACATTAAACATTAAACTTTTAAACATTTAAACTTTTAACAATGGTAAGTATTCCAAAAGGTACACGTGATTTTTCTCCTATGGAGATGACAAGACGTAATTATATTTTCAATACAATAAAGGAGGTCTTTCAACTGTATTCTTTTCAGCAGATTGAAACGCCAGCAACAGAGCAACTGGCTACCTTGATGGGAAAATATGGCGAGGAAGGGGATAAATTGCTTTTTCGCATCCAGAATTCTGGAGAAAAGTCTGCATTGGCACCAGAGAAAGGTTTACGTTATGACCTTACGGTACCATTTGCACGTTATGTCGTGATGCATCGTAATGATATACAATTCCCGTTCAAACGCTATCAGATTCAACCAGTATGGCGTGCCGACCGTCCACAGAAGGGACGCTATAGAGAATTCTATCAGTGCGATGCAGATGTCATCGGCTCAGACTCTCTGCTTAACGAGGTTGAACTGATGCAAATTGTTGATACTGTCTTTCAGCGTCTTGGGGTACGTGTGGAGATAAAGATTAACAACAGGAAAATACTCTCTGGCATTGCAGAGGTGATAGGACAGGCGGACAAGATTGTGGATATTACCGTAGCCATTGACAAGCTCGATAAAATCGGAATAGACAATGTAAACAAAGAACTATCGGAAAAAGGTATTCCGTCAGATGCCATTGAAAAGTTGCAGCCGATAATTTCGTTGTCTGGTTCCAATGAAGACAAACTTGCTACGATAAAGAGTGTCTTACAGACGTCAGCAACAGGTATGAAAGGTGTAGAAGAAACGGAATATATCTTATCTAAACTATCTTCGTTGCATTCCGCTGTGAGTCTTGACCTTTCTTTGGCAAGAGGACTGAATTACTATACAGGTGCCATCTTTGAAGTAAAGGCAATGGATGTGGAGATAGGCAGTATCACAGGTGGTGGTCGTTACGATAACCTTACGGGCATATTCGGTCTTGACGGTGTCAGTGGGGTGGGAATCTCTTTCGGTGCTGACCGTATATACGATGTCCTTAATCAACTGAATCTATATCCAGAAGAGGTACTTACTGGCACGCAGGTGCTGTTTATCAATTTTGGAGAATCTGAAACAGATTGGCTGATGCCTGTTGCCAGACAACTGCGTGATGCTGGTATCCGCACGGAGATATATCCTGATGCGGTAAAGATGAAAAAACAGATGAATTATGCCAATGTTCGCAACATACCATTTGTGGCACTTGTTGGAGAAAACGAAATGAAAGACAATAAGGTGATGCTGAAGAATATGCTCACAGGCGAACAACAGTTGGTGGCTGTGGATGATGTGGTTTCCGTTGTATTAAATAATTTAAACAAGAAATGAAAAATGTAAAGATATCAAGAATAGAGATTAGCACTCTGTGCATAGTATGTGTTGTGTTATTGGCACTCTATGCTTTTCGTCCTCGTCCTATAACTATTTTCATGGTTGGTGACAGTACGATGGCAAACAAACCTATTACTGGTTCCAATGAAGACAATCAAGAAAGGGGGTGGGGGCAGATGCTGCAACAATATTTCGATTCTGATTACGTCCTCATAGACAACCATGCCAAAAATGGTCGTTCTTCAAAGAGTTTTATAGACGAAGGACGATGGGAGACGGTAAAGAATAAAATTGTTCCTGGCGATTATGTTGTTATTCAGTTTGGACATAATGATGAAAAGAATGATGAAAGTCGTCATACTGATCCGGGAACGACATTCGATGCGAATCTGAAACTTTTCATCGCGGAAACACGCGAAAAAGGCGGAATACCAATACTTATGAATAGCATTGTACGTAGGAAGTTCTATTCAGATTCAAATTCCGTTGCCGATAGCAAGAGGTTGCTTGGCGTGGGTGATGCTGATAAATTTATACATTCTCGTCTGCCGATGGAAACAGATACTCTTGTAGATACTCACAAAGACTATATCGTTGCACCTCGCAAGGTTGCTGCAGAGATGGGATGTATGTTTGTTGAGGCGAATATCGTCACGCACGATTATATTCAGAGTTTAGGTCCAGTGAAGAGTAAGGAATTGTTCTGCTGGTTGCCGAAAGGGAAATATAATACTGCTCCTAATGGTCGTCAAGATGATACGCATCTTAATATAAAAGGTGGAAACGTCGTTGCTGGACTACTTGCAAAAGAGATGGTAAAACAAGATGCAACGTTGAAAAAATATTTCAAAAAGAAAGCACTAAAAAAGTATAAAATCAAATAATCGGGAAACCAACAGTTGTCAATTATATTTACTCAATTATCCCTCCTTCGGTATAGTTGCGTAGTAGGTTCACATCCTGTCTGAAAGTGTAAACCCTTCCGTCTGCACCTTTGGCTTCGCAATAGAGAAAATAAACACCTTGTGCAACGTCTTTGCCATTGTATTTTCCATCCCATCCTTTTGATTGCGTATAAGGGTCTGTCCATTCATACAACTTCTGTCCCCATCGGTTGAAGATATAAGCATGGAATTCGATGAGGCTCTTTGCCCCTTTCTTGGCATTGTAATAGTCGTTTATGTTATCGTTGTTGGGACTGAAAGCATTTGGAAAGTCGAGAATGCTCGTAGGTATGCTCACGGAAAAAGTGGAAGAAATGTCGGGTTCATCATCATTATTAAGGTAGCATAAACCTTTAATGATGAACGTGCCACTTTCGATGAAGGTGTAGGTGGTCAAGGTGTCGTTACGTGTTATAAACGGATCTGCACTCTCATCATCTTTCCTGAACTCCCATTTATATCCAGCATCATATCCTGCAGTATGCTTCGGCGACATGTGAAACTTTATCGTTGCAGGTGCATCACCAGAATACGACTCTCCTATGAGCAAAGAGTCTTCAATGCCAGAGCGTACCAAGTAATAGTTGAATTCTACCTCTGGCATCTCGCCCTGTGAGAATGCGAATGTCGCACTCATCATAATAATGCACACTGTGAACAAGAATTTTTTCATCATTCCTTCTTTTTATCTATAAAAACGATAAAATAGAGGATTTATTTCGTTTCCACGCAATATACCTCCACGAACTTCGGCTCTTCATCATCCTTCATCACTCTGGAGTTGAAGAAGATACGGTCGCCACTATGACTGTATATAGGGTGCGGATGTGCATCCTGCCCCAGCCAGTCGCTGTCGTGCTTGCATAGTGGAATCCATTGCAACGTACCCTTATCCCAGTCAGGGATTACCTTCGAGATGTATTCACCATCTTTCTTGTGAGGGTCAGGACCATTGTCGGTACTATTCTCGCGTACCTTTTTTATGTCTTCAGGAAATTTGAAATATCCGTCACAGCACAGATTCTGCTGATGGTCCATAGTAAAATGTCCGTAGGCATTGTAGTCTGGTGGCAGACTTATCTCCCTGCGTTCTTTCGTCAGCATGTCATAGCGTCCCACCATTGCCAGTCCTCCGGCGTAGCCACCATGATAAATTATGCTTTCTCCATCATCATTCCACATCTCATGGCACACCCAGTCGTCAGCACCTTCTGTCCTCACATTGTAGTATCTGTCTTCCTCATGGTTGTAAATCCATATCCTGCGTATGCCGCAGTCGAAAGACGACCATTCGTGATTGTACATGATGATTTCTGGATTTACAGGGTTGAACTGAACGTGAGTTATCCAGCATTTCGGTATGCGTTTCTCATAGAGCATCGTACCAGTTTCAGTATCATAGACACACAGATAACTGCTGAGCCCCTCCTCCTGTACACGACCGTCAATGTCGTATATAGGACGGCGGTCAAGACCAGCCCCCTCCGTCTCTGGGTCGTAGTCAAGACTGCGTGCATCTGTCATTGGCACACACAGCAGTCTTCCGTCATCGCTCACATGAGTAAAGGCTGTGACACGGTCGTGAGGCACCTTTGCCAGCACTCTTGGCTTTGCATCAAGACCTACGCAACAGATGTTGTCGTCTTGGATGTAATACACCATGTCCCTGTGCGTGTCAAGACACACAGAAGCCTTGCCGAGTCCCTCGTGTGGGGTGGCATCGAAATAAACGTAACTCTTGAGAGTTCCCTTTGTGTTGTCCGTCAACTGTCGTTCTTCGCCAGTCAGCATGTCGTGCACAAATACGTTAGGTGAACCAGTGCGGTCAGACATAAGATATAGATGACTATCGTCAGCACTCAGCGACGAACAAGTGAAATACAGCAGTTGAGTGTTGTACTTACTTCCAGAAATAAGTGTTCTCTTTTTCATAAGATTGTTTTATGCTACAAAGGTATAA
>JAGHTI010000026.1 GCA_018065415.1 Candidatus Equicola stercoris | reverse complement strand
AAAAATGGAAGGACTTCTATAATCTGCAAGGTGTGAAGGTAGGTAGAATGAAAAAAGCGATTGTAATTTTAGTGTTGTGCACATTTGCTGTTGGCGGATGGGCGCAGGGCGAGGGGAGAGGTCTCTTTGAGAATCTGGAATACAGTGCTGAGGCTCAGGGGACTTTCAGCGGTGGCGACCATAACCCTCTGTGGCTGAATGCAAACAAGCATGGTTTGAGTTCGTTGGAAAATAATAATGCTTATCTGCGTGGCTCTGTGTGCCGTCCTCTGCAGAATGACTCTCTGAGGAAATGGGGCATAGGATATGGAGTGGACTTGGCTGTGGCGGCAAACTTTACCAGTACGCTGGTGGTGCAACAGGCTTATTTTCAAGGGCGTTACAAGAAAGGACTTCTTACCATTGGCGCGAAGGAGATTCCTATGGAGATGAAAAACATGGAGTTGAGTAGCGGTTCGCAGACGCTCGGCATAAACGCCCGACCTGTGCCGCAGGTGAGGGTGGAACTGCCGGAATATTGGGATATACCGGGTTTGCATCGATGGCTTGCCTTCAAGGGACATCTGGCGTATGGGCGTCTGACGGACGACAACTGGCAGAAGGACTTTGTCGGCAGCAGAAAAAACAAATACAGTAGGGCTACACGTTATCATAGCAAGGCTGGATTCCTGAAGATTGTGCCCGATGACTATCCGATACAGTTTGAGATAGGACTGGAGATGGCTGCTCTCTTTGGCGGAACTTCGTACAATGTGAGTGATGCACAGCATGAGTTTAATGATGAAATTCATAATAAGAGTGATTTTAAGGCGTATCTCGATGTGCTTATCCCAAATGGTGGGGATGCAAAAGAGGGCGTGTATGAAAACAACTCTGGTGACCAACTGGGTTCGTGGATGTTTCGAATGAAATACAAGGGTGACGGATGGGGTGTGAACTTCTATGTGGACCATTTCTTTGAAGACCATTCGCAGATGTTGTTTCTTGACTATGATGGATATGGTAAAGGCGATGAGTGGAACTTGAAGAAGACGAATGACTATATTGTCTATAACCTGAAAGACTGTATGCTTGGGCTGGAGGGAATACTGCCGAAAAACCCTATTGCAAGCAATGTGGTGGTGGAATATATCTATACGAAATATCAAAGTGGTCCGGTCTTCCATGACCATACGCAAAACATCTCTGACCATATCGCTGGTAGGGACGATTATTATAATCATTACATCTTCTCTGGTTGGCAACATTGGGGACAGGTGATGGGAAACCCTCTCTACCGTTCTCCTCTTTACAATGATGATGGTACGATAGAAATCAAGAACAATCGTTTCTGGGCTTGGCACTTCGGTGTGGATGGCGACCCTACGGAAAACATCCATTACCGTTTGCTGTTTACTACACAGAAGGGGTGGGGCAGGTATGTCAATTCTTATTCAGACCCGAAGACAAACAACAGTTTTCTGGCTGAGGTGACTTATTCTTTCCCGAAACTGTTCGGAAAGAAAGGGTGGGCTGTACGTGGCGCATTCGGTATGGATAGGGGCGGAATCCTCGGCGACAATACTGGTGTGCAGTTTACAATCATGAAAAAAGGCATTATAAGGAAGTTATGAAGAAATTGAAATCAATCATATTTTTGCCGTTAGTGCTCATTGTTTTGAGCAGTTGTAGTCTGCGTATGAGTGATAACGGAGATTTGGATGGCAACTGGCAACTTACTGCTGTTGATACTGTGGCGACAGGCGGTGTCAGGCAGATGAAGGAGTCAGGTACGTTCTGGGCGTTTCAGTTTGATATGTTGCAGTTGCGTAATGGTATCAACATCATAGACATGCGATTCAATCATGATGGTGATGCACTTATTGTCAACGACCCGTACATTGATGACCGACCTACTGGCGACCAGAAACTGGAAGATGTGGAACAGTTAAGACCGTTTGGAATAAACGCATTGGAAGAACATTTCTATGTTCGCTGCCTTGATTCTGAACAGATGATTTTGGAAAGTGAAAAACTTATATTGTATTTCAGAAGGTTTTGAATACAATATATGAGAGGTTTGAGAGGTTTGAGAGGTTTGAGGGTTTTGAGGAGTCTGAGAGGTCTGAGGGGTCTAAGGGGTCTGAGGGGTCTGTGAGTTTTCGACTCTTCGACTTTTTGACTCTTTGACTTTTTGACTCTTTGACTTTTTGACTTTTTGACTCTTTGACTTTTTGACTTTTTGACCTCTTTGACTTTTAGACTCTATAAAACCTTTTGTATAGTAAGCAGTATGATCTTGAAATATTCTTTTAAGGTGTGATTGTTGATATACTGCATATTTATACGAATCTTGTCGGGCATGATATGTTCAATATATTCCCGCTCAGGATCTTCTGCTTGTCCAAGGATGGTGTTCTCGTCGGCATATTGAATTGATGCATAGTCTGTGATGCCGGGGCGAACATTCAAAACTTGTCTTTGAACATCAGAATAAAGTTTTACATATCTCTCAACTTCAGGACGTGGACCTACTAAACTCATCTCACCTTTGAGAACATTGAATAGTTGTGGCAGTTCGTCAATTTTATATTTGCGTAAAAATCCACCTATTCGTGTTATGCGGTTGTCATTACCAATAGTCAGTTCTCCATTTCTGTCGGCTCCAACTCGCATGCTACGAAACTTGTACAATCCAAAAGGCTGTCCAAATCTACCTATACGTTGTTGCACATAGAAGCCGTCTCCTGGACTCTCTAGCCTAATCCAAACATAAATGATGATGAAAAAAGGAGAAAGGATGATAATTCCAAGAAGTGAAAATATTATGTCAAAAAATCGTATCATTTCGTACCGATAACTTTATTATATGCTTCAACCACAGCATTGATAACGCATTCAACCATTTCATCTGTAAGCTGAGGATATACAGGCAACGTTATCTCATGAGAATAATTAAGATAAGATTGTGGATAATTTTTTATATCATAGCCTTTATCTTTGAACAAAGTAAGCATTGGTAATGGAACGAAATGTACGTTCACAGCAATCTCTTGAGAGGCAATTTCTGTAATTATTGCATCGCGTTGCTCCTCTGTTATGCCATTTATTCGCAGTGGATAAATGTGGTATGAAGTTTCTCTTTCTTCGGTTTTACAAGTAGGCAAAATGGCCCAATCATATTTTTCAAAAGCTTTGTTATAAGTCGTGACGATGTGCTTGCGTATCTGCAAAAGCCTACCATACTGACGAATTTGAGCCAAGCCAATGGCAGCATTGACGTCTGCCATATTTACTTTCATTCCCATTCCAATAATGTCGTATCGCCAACCACCTGCTTTACTCTTTGTGAATGCATCTTTTGTCTGGCAGTTAAGTGTGGTCAGACGCAATTCTTTGTAAAGTTCGGCATTATCAAATGGCTCTGGCATATTAAAGCAGATGGCTCCACCTTCTGCTGTTGTTATATTCTTTACTGCATGAAGTGAGAAGATAACAATGTCGCTTTCAATGCCGGATTTTCCGTTGTTATAAAAAGAGCCGATAGAGTGTGCTGAATCGCTTATAACGAGTATTCTGCCTAATTTTTCTTGCACCGCAGATGTTGCTGTGAAAAGTTTTTTTATCTCTGGCTCTTTTACTAAAGCGTTAATGGCATTATAGTCACATGGCCAACCAGCAATATCAACAGGTATGATAGCCTTTGTTCGTGGTGTAATCGCCTTTCGTATGGCGGAAACATTGATGTTGAAATCTTCATTTACATCAACCATTACTGGTTTACCTCCTGCCCATATCACAGCCAATGCTGTAGCGCAATAAGTATAAGCAGGAATAATCACTTCGTCACCTTCTTTAAGCCCGAGCCAACGCAACATCATAATGGCTCCCGAAGTCCATGAGTTTACACATAATGTATGACTCGCTCCTGTAAGTTTACAGATTTCCTCTTCAAGAGCTTTTACTTTTGGACCGGTTGTGATCCATCCAGAACGTAAAGAGTCTTCAACTTCGTTTATAACGCTATCATCTACATATGGAGGTGAAAATGGAATTTTCATATAATGTACAATTTACAATTCAATCTATATTATATACGTTACTTGTCAACATTTATTGTGCAAAGTTAACATATTATTTGGAATTATTATACACAATAATTTTATGGATTTTTAGTTAGTACTATGAATGATATGGTAAATCCATTTTGTAATGGATTTTAGATGATTAATTTTGATGGTTGTATAAGGCAAAACGAATAAGTCGAAGCTAATAACACTTAAATAAAGAGGGAATATGGCAGAACATTTTGTATCAATAATTGCTCCAATATATAATGAGGCTAATTTTATTGAAGATTTCTTGGATTCTATACTCAAACAAGACTATCCGAGTGATAAGATGGAAATATTACTTGTAGATGGCATGAGTAATGACGGAACAAGAGATAAAATACATGATTATATAAAAAAGCATTCCATATTTAGACTTTTAGACAATCCACATAAGGTCGTTCCTAATGCCTTGAACATAGGGATTCGTAATTCAAAAGGAGATGTGGTTATGCGTTTGGATGCACATTGTAGCTATCCAGACAATTATGTCTCAAAATTGGTTGAAGAATTATTCCGTCTGGATGCTGATAATGTAGGTGGTATTTGGCATACAAATCCCGCAAAAGACACAAATATATGCCATGCGATAGCTATTTGTTCTAGTCATTGGTTTGGTGTTGGTAATTCTGCTCATAAAATTGGAGTGAATTTATATAAGCAAGTGGATACTGTACCTTTTGGGTGTTATCGACGCGAAGTTTTTGATAAAATAGGACTTTTTGATGAGGACCTAATAAGAAATCAAGATGATGAATTTAATGCACGACTGATAAACAATGGTGGAAAAATTTTTATCATTCCATTGATTATACAATACACGGCTAGAGATACTTTGTTCAAAATGTGTAAGATGTACTATCAATATGGACTTTTCAAACCATTAGTGAACAAAAAGTTGGGGCATCCAGCGACAGTACGACAATTTTTTCCAGCCTTTTTTGTGACTGGACTAATCTTGGGACTGATTATGACAACGGCATATATTTTGACTCAATTTATGTTCTTCAATGTAGCCACAATAATTTTCTCTTTGGTGATGCTATTTTATTTTGGCTTGGGAATATCTATTGGTGTAAAGCATTCTAAATTACGTAAACGTCCATTGTTGATGATTATAATTCCGCTGACCTTTTTGCATATTCACATTTCGTATGGAATAGGTTATTTGAAAGGATTGTGGAATATCATCTTTGGTAAGATGTCAAAGGTTGAATTCAATCGATAATTCTTTTAAATACTGTTTTATTTAAGCAATTCCTGTAATCGTAGAATCTCGTCACGGAACTGGGCAGCCTGTAGAAAGTCGAGACGTTTTGCAGCGTCTTTCATCTGCTCTGTAACGTAATTGATATTCTTTTGGATTTCTTCTTTGGACATAGTGCGCATGACAGGATCTGCTGCAATGTGAGTGGATGTGTTTCTTGTGACGATGCTCCTGTAATCGACTTTCGTGTCCTTGTCATCCATTTCGTTGTCCCTTTGTAGTGCACTGTGTGACAATGATTTTACAATCTGCTTCGGAGTGATGTGATTGACTTCGTTATAGTGTAATTGTTTTTCCCGTCTTCTGTTTGTCTCGTCAATAGTGTGTTGCATACTCTCAGTTATGGTATCGGCATACATTATGACCATGCCATTGACATTTCGGGCAGCACGTCCGGCTGTCTGTGTCAGGGAACGCTCGGAACGAAGGAATCCTTCTTTATCTGCATCGAGGATAGCAACGAGCGATACTTCTGGTAGGTCAAGCCCTTCACGTAATAGGTTTACGCCCACAAGTACATGGAACTTACCCTCACGCAGTCCTGCCATAATCTTTACTCTGTCAAGAGTCTTCACCTCGCTATGGATATAGTTGGCACTGACACCATTCTCGAGAAGATATTCCGTCAGTTCTTCTGCCATGCGTTTGCTGAGTGTTGTCACCAATACGCGTTCGTTGCGTTCTTCGCGTATTCGTATCTCTTCCATGAGGTCGTCAATCTGGTTGGCAACAGGTCGTACGATGATTTCTGGGTCAAGTAGTCCTGTCGGTCGTATAACCTGTTCAACGACAACACCATCACATTCGTTGAGTTCAAAATCGGCGGGTGTGGCAGATACGTATATGACTTGATTTGTCAGTGACTGAAACTCGTCGAATTTAAGCGGACGATTATCAAATGCTGCTGGTAGCCTGAACCCATATTGTACAAGGTTTTCCTTCCTTGCGCGGTCACCACCACACATGCCATGAATCTGCGGGATGCTCACATGACTTTCGTCTATTACCATGAGGTAATCTTTTGGGAAAAAGTCAAGAAGACAATAGGGGCGTGTGCCGGGAGCACGACCGTCAAAATAACGACTGTAATTCTCTATTCCAGAGCAATGTCCCAGTTCTTTTATCATTTCGATGTCGTATTCTACACGTTCCTTAATTCGTTGTGCTTCAATAGGTTTTTGTTCTTTCTTAAAGTATTCCTCACGTTCCAACATATCTTCATGGATGTTCTCTATCGCTCTTGCTGTCTGCTCTTTTGATGTGATGAAAAGGTTGGCAGGATAGATGTTGTACTCCTGAAAATGTGCCTTTACGTGTAAGTCGATACCATCAATTTCTTCAAGTGAATCTATTTCGTCATCCCAGAAACTTATTCTCAATACACTCTGACTATAAGCCAAAGCAACATCAACAGTATCACCCTTGACTCTGAAATATCCTCTCGTGAGGTCTATGTCGTTTCTTACATATAGCGATGCAACCAGTTGACGTAGCAGTTCGTTGCGTTCAATACGTTGTCCTACTTTTACGTTTATTACATTCTCGTAGAAAGCGGCAGGGTTTCCCATACCATAAATACATGATACAGAACTGACCACGATGACGTCCTTGCGACCAGAGAGCAATGCAGATGTAGCCGACAGTCGCAGTCTGTCCAATTCGTCATTTATGTTAAGGTCTTTCTCTATGTATGTGTCCGTAGCAGGCATATAAGCCTCAGGCTGGTAATAGTCGTAGTAAGATACATAGTATTCTACGGCATTGTCTGGAAAGAATGTCCGCAACTCATCATATAGTTGTGCAGCGAGGGTTTTGTTATGAGATATCACGAGGGTAGGGCGTCCGATGTTGCGGATAACATTTGCAATGGTAAAAGTCTTTCCAGAACCAGTTACACCCAACAAAACCTGTGCTCTGTCACCACGTTCCACACCTTCTGTGAGTTGACGTATTGCTTCCGGCTGGTCGCCGGTAGGCTGATAACTGGATATGAGTTTATAATCAGACATGAACTGCAAATATACAAAAACTCGATGCTTCCTAAAAATAAAAATCTAAAATAATTATATTATTTTTTGTTTCTGTCTTCGATTTGTTGTACCTTGACCTTTGGTCGAGCTACTCTGCATCTCAACAGAAACAAAAAACTGCGTTTTAACGATTTGTCTTTTTCGAAATCATCAGAGTAACACTCGATGCTTTCTAAAAATAAAAATCTAAAATAATTATATTATTTTTTGTTTCTGTCTTCGATTTGTTGTACCTTCGCAACCTAAAATGAATAAAATGAAAAAGTCTGTCTTGTTTTTTATTATGCTGATGCTGTTGCTAAGTGGTTGCACAAATACATACAATCAGTTGATTAAGACACAAGATAATGATTTGAAATATGAATCAGCGAAACAGCTTTTTGCTATGGGAAAATACCAAAAGTCTGCATATCTCCTTGACCAGACTGTTACCTTCAATAAAGGGTCAGATAGAGGTCATGAAAACTTGTATATGATTGCCATGGCACAGTATAATATGTCAAATTATACCACAGCTGCAGAGTATTTTAGAAAATATGCAACATCTTACCCAAAGGGAAGTTTTGCTGAATTGGCACGTTATTATTATGCTAAATCCCTTTGCCTCAGTACTCCCGAACCTCGACTCGACCAAACGGAAACCGTTGCAGCCATGAAGGCTTACCAGGAATATCTGGACATCTATCCTGATGCAAAATTCAAGGAGACTGCTCAAAATGAAATGTTTATGTTGCAGGACAAACTAGTCTTGAAGGAATATCTTAATGCCAAGTTATATTACAATATGGGCGGATATTTTGGAAATTGTACAAGTGGTGGTAACAATTATGAATCTTGCATCATCACTGCCCAGAATGCACTCAAAGATTATCCTTACACAGAACTGCGTGAAGATTTCTACCTGCTTATCATGAAGAGCAAATATGAACTTGCACAGCAGAGTGTAGAGGAGAAGAAGATGGATCGTTTCCGCGACGCAGAAGATGAATGTTACGGATTTATCAACGAATTTCCTGATTCAAAGAATGTTGCCTTAGCAGAGAAATATATTGCACAATGCAAGAAATACATTAAAGACTGATAGACAATAATTGATAAAAATAGATATTAAAAATGGATTATAAAAAATCAAAAGCACCGGTAAACACAGTTACGCGCGACATCATGGATTTGGCAAAAGATACGGACAATATCTATGAGAGTGTATCAATAATTGCAAAACGTGCAAATCAGATTTCATCAGAACTGAAACAGGAGTTGTCACAGAAACTTCAGGAATTTTCTTCTTACAGCGAAACTCTTGATGAGGTTTTTGAAAATCGTGAGCAGATAGAGATTTCACGTTTCTATGAGAAGATGCCAAAGCCTTCATTACTGGCAACAGAAGAGTTTGTTGAGGATCAGGTTTATTTCCGTAATCCTGCAAAAGAAGACGTAGAAGAATGATCCAGAGAATACAATCTGTTTATTTACTCATAGCACTCGTACTCGATGTGCTATGTTTGTATTATATGGGTACCTCTTTGCAGTTGCCTTTTATCACCCTTAGTGTGTCGGCATTATGTGCGCTCATTGCCATCTTCCTTTTCAAGAAGAGGAAGTTGCAGATGAAAGTCATCATGTTGGCAGCAATCATGATTGTTGTCTTCTATGGTTGTTCTCTACTTATATCCACGCACTTGCCAGTGTTGAACATCATTGTTCCGTTCATGGTGCTCATCACCTTGTTGCTTGCTTACAAGGGAGTGAAGAAAGATGAAAAACTCATCCGTTCACTTGACAGATTGAGATGATTGATAGTAAACAAAAAAACCTGCAGCGATGCAGGTTTTTTTATTGTCTAATATACATTATTTATATTCTTACCTTTACAGACTTGTCACCGATGTGGATTATCATCACACTACCTTTCTTCATGGTATGGTGTAATATCGCCTCTCCATTGCGACTTGTCGCCTTTGCTTGCTGTATTCCATCTGTGGTATAGAGGCTTACATCTACATTGTCCTTTATCCCGCGTACAGATATGTAACTACCGTTGTTCTGTATGATTACAGGAGTTGTCTTCATATTGATAACTTCAGTAGGACGAGGCTGAGGTTCATCATTCAGCCAGCATATCGTAGCAGTTGCCTTCTCTGAGTTGTGATAACCTTCTGCAGAAGCATATACCTCTATCTCGTATATTACTGCGAGGTTTACTGTTCCGTCACATTCAGTTGTAGTTGTCTTTACATCACTGTCTGTGAGGGTGTAGTGATATTTAGCACCAACAGTCTCAGAAACGAATGACAACACACCTTTCTCAAGTGTTATCTGTGGTGTTGCACAAGTATCCATCTGTGGTGTAGGACCGTCTGCCAGTTCTACTTCAATACTATTGCTCCATTTCGATAGTTCATCTCCATTACCGCCACATACTCTGTAGGAATAATCGCATTCATTACTTAAATTAGTAAATGTATAAGAATTTCCTTCAATTCCCTCTATGACCTGTTTAGTCGATTTACCCTCGTTGGCTGTCACGCGTACATTATTTATATACATTCGTTGTTTCGAACCAGTTGCGAATATGCTTACATTGAAGTTTCCATTGACCGTTGCCGTAAACTCACGAGTGCCGTTCTCAACAGATATGGTTTCTGTCTTGTCTCCAATCTTCACCGTAGCTGTTGTCACGTCAACTCCAAATTTTTCAAATCCGATTGTTACTTTTACATCGCCCACAGCATTGAGAGTAGGGGTGGTTAGATTTCCTGCAGTGCTTGAAGAACCGAGCTTTGCTCTTTTTGTACTATTGTAAATTTTAGTTCCTATCCATCCCGAAACAGTCATATATGAATCCAATTTCCCACTGATGTCTATTGAACCTTCTTCAGTAAACTTATTAAAGTTTTCATTGATGAGTTCAACTTCTTCCGATGTACCTTTCTCCTTTGTAGTCAATTCGATGTTATAGAAGGTAGCATCAGCAGTCTTGTTCCAGTTGGCTGTGAACGCACTCTCCGTTATGTCAGTTGCTTCCTTAGCTTCTGGAGTTTCCATTGTACTCTCTATGGTTACTTCTGCATAGTTTTTCTTATTGGTATAACTGCGAACCACCTTCCACAGACTTTCATCATTATTATCTTTTTCTGCATAGTCCTTATAAGCAAGATATATGCGATATGTTCCTGCAGGGAGTTTAGGAATGGTAACATTCTTTACCGTAATATTCGTTATCTCCTGTGTGTTTGACATTATAGGATAGATTGAGATGAATGATGTCTTATTCTGTGAATCATTAGAATTCTTTGTATAATACACTTCTCCAGTCTCGGTGTTTACATATTTCATTGTGAAAAGGACATCAAATGCTTTCCATGCATCATTTAAAAAGATTCCTGTATATGTATGTCCATCATATTTGTATGTACCAGCTTTACATGTGAAGATAGAATAATCTCCATTTTGTGTTTCTGTGATTGACATATCACATTCTTCGTAAAGTATGATGTTAGGTTCAGCCTTTGAACTTTCTTTTGGTTTCTGGATGCCATAGACGAGGTCTTGATAATATTCCCAAGTGTAGCCACCGCCTTTTACAGCACTAAGCGAACAATAGCAATCGCCACTGCCGCTCCATCCCCAGTTGAAGTGATATTTGTCTGTTGAAGCAAGATATCCGTCACAGATGAAAGAATGCCCTCCTTCATTAGCCACACCGCCATACATCACAGGACGTCCATTGGAAAGCTCCTCATAAAGGATGTCAGCCCATTCAGTATCTGTATAGTAGTCACGATAAGCATGTTTTACCCCTTTGTCATAACCAAAAAAGTTTACAAATGCGTATGCACAGTCTTCTGTCATGGCACCACTTCCATCTTCACTATATCCCATTTCTACAGAAACACCTGCATCGTACATCAGTTGTGCCACAGCATCCCCTTGTGCTTTTGTGTATGAGGATGATGAATAACCGTATGTGTTCAGCATGTTTGCCCAATCGTAGGTGTGCTCGCCGAAGTTTGTGGAATAGTTGCGTCTTGATTCCGTGTCATAGTAACTCTTGCTTCCTGTTCCAGAAACAGGCCACTCGTGTGTTTTCATTACCTGACTCATGGCTGTTGCAACACACCCCGTGAGGTATGCCTTACCAGTGGTACTCTTGATTAGGTTGTAATACGGTGCTTCTTGGTCCCAACGAGTAGGGACGAGTATGGGAACGTCAGATTTTGATGCATATCGTGAAACTTCCTTTTTACTATTGACTACCGTTGACGGGTTATCAATAGCATTCTTAATCTGTTTCTTGTAACCTTCCAACCACCATTTGAAGTTTGGATTAAGTTTCTCGTAGTCGAAAGTCCCTTCGTCAGAATAAGCCAAAATGTCTTTAGCCTTTTCGTCACCACCTGCGATGATGAACCCGTTGTCAGTACGGTTGAACACGTAGAAACAAGTCTTTTCGTTTTGTTTTGCTGTGTAAGCCAGTTTCAATGGTGTTGTCACCGTCTTTACATTCTTCTTTACCTTGTGTACCTGTAAAAACTGCTGTGCGTTCTGCATAGCCTTATCCACAGAAATCTCCTGTGCCGTCATGTTGAGACACAAAGACATGACTATTGAAAATGTCAATATTCTTTTCATGATGTTATTATGTTAAAAATTAGTTAGTATTTCCTATTTTGCTGAATATCACTTTCATCCTTATCGGGTCGTGCGAATTCTCATCACCGCCAACAAGTTTTACTGAATGCATATCCATCTCATGTCTTACGTTTGTAATCACTTCCGAAGTGTTGTACGTCACCACGACAGGTACCAGCACAGCCTTGTTCCATTCACTGCTTGCCGTACCGTTCTGCTTTGCTTGTCTCATTATTGTCAGCAAAGAAGATACATCGTTGAAAGTGTAAGTGTTCTTCGATGCCGAAGTAGCGGCAAGGAAAGATGTTTCACCATCAATAATCTTTGAACCTTCAAAGAAGTTTTTCAGACTATCCTTTTGTATCAACATTATCGTTGACGGTGCCGTAAGAGAATATTTGCTGTCAACAGTGTTGTTGTAACGTGAAAGAGTGAACTCTGCCACGTTGATACTGTCGTTTTCATGTCCGTCAAAGATTTTCTCCACAGGGAATGTTATCTCAGTTATCAATCCTGCAGGTGTCTTCAGATAAGTGCAACTATTGTCGTTGACCATCTCGTTAAGACGCTTTTCGTCATTCTGCACGTTGGTAAACTGTTTTACTTCATTCGTACCATAGAAGATGATGGCTCTGTTTTGTAGAGTGTCTGCTCTATGATATCTGTAGTATATGTTTATGTCACTGAGTTTAATCTTTGCTATAGTACCAATACCATTAGTGGTCTTGAAGTAAAATCCCGGACATACATTGTGTATGAACTCATAAGAGTTTTTGTAGTATTCTGGATGCTCATAGTACATCCTCAGTAGGTAAGTACCATAGTTGTTATACACATTTCCGTTCTTATCTTTATACTCATTGTTCAGTGAGGTAAGGATGAAACGACCGAAAGCCTGTGATCTTATACTGTCAGATAAGGTAAGGTCATCGATAGTCCACACCCTGTCAACCTTTATTCCGTCTTTGCGAATATATTCAGAAGATGATTTTTCAATATCAAAATTAGAATAGAATTTGATGTTCTCTTCCAGAGGTTTTCCCATCTCATAGCACGTCATCTTCATCTGGTTGAGGCTGTCGCCATAAAAACTGTCAATGTATAGACGTACAAAACAAGAGTCGGCGATAACCTTGCCATCTTCTTTGTACATATTTTCTATGGAATCAAGTCGTATGTCCTCCAGCATGTGAATCTGCGACAGGAAGTTCTGTGTTATGTATGCCTTAGACTCTGGGTCACGGAAACAACCTAGATATCCCGTTCCAGTACGTGCCAAGATGGAATCTACCTTAAGAGTTTTTGATGTGATGTTGAAAGTATCTGCTGCGACGTCCACCTCGTCAATGGTTGGGACGATACTAGTTCCCAACTCGAGAGTATTTTCATCACATGCCGTCAGCAGTAGTGTTGTAATGATAACAAATAAAAACTTCTTCATAACGATTCGTAAAAAGTCTCGTATGAGTCGCCGACATTTTGTGTATCAGCAAACTTCATCAGTTTCTTCTTTTGTTCCTCTGCGTATTGCAGCAAGTCCTTGTTTATATTTTCCATTGGTTCAATGATACCGTCAGAATAGTCTATCGCCATTTTTGCCAGTTCTATGCAATTGAATTTGTCAGCATATTTGTCAAGATATTCTTTCTTAGCCTCCTCGTATTCCACAATACTCTTGAACCTTTCACCGAACTCCAGCTCCAGTTCGTGTGCAAAGATGCTCGTCACCACCTTTACATCTCTGTAGCAAGGTTCGTCCTTGTATATAGTCTTGAGATAGAAAGGTACGACAGCACTCATCCACCCCTGACAATGTATGATGTCTGGTGTCCAACGCAGTTTCATGACGGTCTCTAATACGCCACGAGCGAAGAACACAGCACGTTCACCATTGTCTGGACATTCTTTGCCCTTCTCGTCTATGCCCATGTCGCCATTTTTGCGTGCGAAATAGTCGTTATTGTCAATGAAATAAACCTGTATCCTTGTACCAGGAATAGAAGCCACCTTTATCACAAGCGGATGATCAGTATCATCTATAATCAGGTTAATACCAGATAGACGGATCACCTCATGTAACTGATTGCGGCGTTCGTTGATAGTACCCCATTTTGGCATGAAGGTTCTTATTTCGTGACCTTTCGCCTGCATTGCTTCCGGCAACGCTTTTCCTAGGGCAGATATAGGATTTTCCGCAATAAACGGTGTTATCCCCTGATTTATAAACAATATCTTTTTCATCTATCAAAAAAATTATCTATCCTCTCGCTTCAAAGGTGTGAGGCGAGAGGATAGGATTAGACTCTATTTTTTTACAATGGAATACATCCATGCTTCTTTGCAGGCAGACATTGTTTCTTTGTATCCAGTTGTGCCAGAGCACGACAGATACGGAAACGAGTGTTGCGTGGTTCGATGACATCGTCAATATATCCGAACTTCGCAGCCTGATAAGGATTAGCAAAAGCCTCAGAATATTCCTGTTCCTTCTCAGCAATGAAAGCCTTAGGGTCTTCAGCGTCCTTAGCCTCCTTAGCATAGAGCACGGCAGCAGCACCACTTGCACCCATCACGGCAATCTCTGCAGATGGCCATGCATAGTTGCGGTCAGCACGCAGTTGTTTACACCCCATCACGATATGGCTACCACCATAACTCTTTCTCAGTGTTACAGTAACCTTTGGCACCGTAGCCTCACCATAAGCATAGAGCAGTTTCGCACCATGCAAGATGACGGCATTATATTCCTGACCGGTACCTGGAAGGAATCCAGGAACATCCACAAGTGTGACGATAGGAATGTTGAAAGCATCACAGAATCTTACAAAACGAGCTCCCTTGCGCGAAGCATTGCAGTCGAGGACACCAGCATAAGCCATAGGCTGGTTAGCCACGATGCCCACGCTCTGACCGTTGAACCTTGCAAAACCTGTGATGATATTCTTTGCAAACTTAGGTTGAATTTCGAAGAATTCACCTTCGTCAACGATAGCACCGATAACCTTGTACATATCGTATGCCTGGTTAGGGTCGTCAGGCAGAATCTCGTTAAGAGAATCTTCCATACGTCCCACTGGGTCCAGACACTCTACACGAGGAGCCTCTTCCATGTTGTTCGATGGGATATAACTCAGCAGAGTCTTAATGGTTTGGATAGCTTCCTCTTCTGTCTTTGCTGTGAGGTGTGTTACACCGCTCTTTGTAGCATGAACACTTGCACCACCGAGACTCTCTTGGTCCACGTCTTCGCCAGTGACAGTCTTCACAACCTTCGGACCAGTGAGGAACATGTAACTAGTATTCTCCATCATCAGCGTGAAGTCTGTGAGGGCAGGGGAATAGACAGCACCACCAGCACAAGGACCGAAGATACCGCTTATCTGAGGGATGACACCACTGGCAAGGATGTTGCGTTCAAAGATTTCTGCATATCCAGCAAGAGCATTTACAGCCTCTTGAATACGAGCACCGCCAGAGTCGTTGATGCCGATGCAAGGACATCCAGCCTTCATGGCCTCGTCCATGACCTTGCAGATCTTCTCTGCCATTGTCTCCGAGAGAGACCCACCATTTACTGTGAAGTCCTGAGCGAAGATGAACACCTGACGACCATCGATAGTACCGCTACCAGCTACGACACCGTCACCCAGAAATTGTTTCTTTTCCATGCCGAAGTTGTGGCAGCGATGCAGTTTGAACATGTCAAACTCCTCAAAACTACCCTCATCCAGCAACATGTCAATACGCTCACGTGCAGTATATTTACCTCTGGCGTGTTGTTTTTCTATTGCCTTTTCGCCACCGCCCATACGAGCCTGCTCTCTCTTGGCAATAAGCTCCTTTATCTTTTCAAATTGTCTGCTCATAATACCTTAATTATTTTTTAGGTTCACAGAGTTCAGTCAATATTCCAGCCGTAGTCTTTGGATGCAGGAAAGCAATCATCATGTTTTCTGCCCCAGCACGAGGAGTCTGGTCAATAAGACGAATCTCCTTCTCTGTGCATTCAGCCAAAGCATTAGCTACGCCATCCTCCACAGCAAAGGCAACATGGTGAACACCACGTCCGCCGTTAGCAAGGAACTTAGCCACAGCACTCTCTTCGCTTGTAGGCTCAAGAAGTTCGAGTTTTACTTCTCCAACCTTCAGAAAGGCAGTCTTTACCTTCTGGTCTTCAACCTCTTCGATGTTGTAACACTTCAGTCCAAGAACGTTCTCAAAATACGGGAGAACCTCATCAATACTCTTGACAGCGATGCCAAGGTGATCAATACGTGAAATCTTCATTTCTCTTTTTAATTTTTTAATAAATTGTTATTTTTGTTGATGTAAAAATCTTAGTATCTCAAATATCCGACAAAATTAGTGAAAATCGAAAACATAAACAAAAAAAACTCCGAAAATCTATTTTCGCCTGAACTCGTATTGAGTGAGTGTAGAACTAAATATTTAGATTCTGCCGAGAGTGAGGCGAGCCGGTGAAATTAGCACCTACTGGAGCGCAAGAATATTATTATTTTGATTTAAATAGAAAGCATAGAATTTACTCTGATGATTTCTGTCGCATCTCAACTTCGTGTATAGATAGTATTTGTTATTATATCTTTTGGGTTATATGGTCAGTCGAATATGGAAGAGAACGTGTGTTGGTGCTTGGCATGAATATACGCACCAGCCGTCGCCAGCGGAGCCGTTGGATTCATATTCTTCGTTGAAGACATTGTAGATGCTTGTCCCTATGGTGATGTTGGAATTGTGCAGTGGGAAGGTATAGTCGAGGTGTAGGTTGCTGACAAAATAAGGCTCGAGGATGTGTAACTCGTTGTTAGTGTTCGTCATATACTGTTTCCCTACCCATAGATTTTGCATAGTGGCACGACATTGGCGGTAGTGCCAGCCGAGTGTGGCATTGAGGTTGAAGTCGGGCGAATAGGAGAGATGGTAAGCGCCTGCCCTGTTGCGAGACAAAGTGGTGTTGACATTGCAGAGGTATGTGCTGTGAGTGGTATGGTATTCGTAATTTGCTGATAGTTCTATGCCTCTGCGGTAACTATCTTTGACATTTGTGGCTATGAACTCTCCGTTTCCGTCTTGTGCTCCTGTCAGGACAAACTGATTGTCGTAGTCCATGCTGTATATGTTTATGCCTGTGGTGAGCATGGAGTGTGGAAATGTGAAGGTGCCTTGCCATCCTATTTCAAGGTCGTTGAGTCTTTCTGCCGTTGGTTCTGGCAATGATGGGTCGTTGATGGCATCTTCGTAGTCGTTGCGTGTAGGTTCTTTGTGGGCTATGGCGTAGGATGCATACAGTCGGTGGTGTGGTGTTGCCATCCATGTAAACCCGAACTTAGGATTGAAAAAATGCCATGTACGTCGGTCTTGTGACTGTGTGTCTGAGAGTCCGCAGAGCTGGTAGTTGACATATCGATATTGTATGTCGGCGAAGGCAAAAAGGTTAGGGAGAAACTCCCAAGTGACCTTGTCATAGATGTTGAAGTCATATTTTCGTGCGTTGTTGAAATAGTAATCGGATGTAGGTACGGAGATGTCTTCATCTCTTATCCATAAGAGTGTTCCGTAGTGGGATCCATAGTATTTGTTCCATCCTGTTCCGAGAACGTTTTCTATGTGCTGACTGTTGTAAGACAGTGAGGCGATGATTCCGTAGAAATCATTTTTCATGTTTTTGCGACGTACAAGGTCGGAATATGTTGCTTCTATTCCATATTCGGGTAAGTACTGATTGCGTTTATACTGTTCATAATATCCAAAACCATGTGTGTAATGTAATGAGGCGTTGAGTCTCAGATAACTATTGCAACGATGTGTAAAATGTAGTTGGTAGTGCTGTTGATGGTAGTAGTCTATCTGATTGTGATAGAATGCTGTATCTCCATCGTCGTCGAGATAGAGCCCTGCTGGGTTGTAACTGCGTCCGTATCGTTGCCAGTCATCTTTTGATGTGTAGTCCCATGCGTGATATGTTTCTTCGCTACCATTGAAGGTAATGAATTTCAACGATGACCGTTCTGTGAAGATTCCTGTCTGTAAGAAGAATGACGGCATGTGTGCACTGGCACGATCTATGTATCCGTTACTGCCGATATATGACAGTCGTCCTTCTACTGCAAACCATCTGTCGGAATGTTGTGTGGGGCAGAGAGCAATCATGCCACTGCCTCCCTGAACTGTCTCCTTGTTGGTGGCGTACATTCCGTAACTGACATTGAGTGTTCCCCATGGTGTCTGTGAGAAGTTGTCGGTGCGCATGTTAATACTTGCTCCAAATGCTCCGGCTCCATTTGTTGATGTGCCTACGCCACGTTGTATCTGTATGTCTTGAATGGATGATGCAAAGTCGGGGATATTGCTGAAATACGTCAGTCCTGATTCCGCATCATTCATAGGAATACCGTTTGTGGTGATGTTGATGCGTGTTGGATCTGTGCCACGTATGTGTATGACAGTATATCCTATGCCTGTTCCTGCATCGCTAGTTGCGACTATTGATGGGGTGGATTGCAAGAGAAAGGGGATGTCTTGTCCGTGATTGACAACGGACAATTTCTCTTTTGTGATATCCGTAAAAGTTACTGGTGTTGTTTTTGTTGCGCGCGTAGCAACGACATTGATTTCGTTCAGTTCTACGTTTATGCTGTCTTGTTCTGTTGCTGTAACATTGTTTGCTGACAGCATAAAGCATACGAATGTGATGATTGTTTTGTGTTTCATTTTCTTTTCCTTTCCGCCAGTATTATCTGGATCAAGTTCTATGGGTATGTTCTCAGCCACAAGTGGCACCCCTGTTTTATAAGTTTAGAGTTTAGAGTTTAAAGTTTATACAAATTCTTTTATTTTCTGCTCGTCAGCGAGCTTGCAGATGAGCAAGGTGTCGTCTTTTTCGGCTACGATGTAACCATCTAATCCTTGCACGACAACACGCTTCTCTTCAGTACAGTTTATTATACAGTTTTGTGTATCGTAAGTCTGTATGTTACTGCCTATTACTGCATTTCCGTGAAAGTCTTTCTTTATTTCTTGCAATAACGATCCCCAAGTGCCTAAATCGCTCCATCCGCAGTCGGAAGAATGCACGTAAATTTCTTCAGCTTTTTCCATAATGGCATAGTCAACGGAGATGTTATCACAATCTGGAAAATGTGTATCAATGAGTTGCTGTTCTTCATCTGTTCCGAATGACGGCATCAGTTTCTCAAATAGGTTTGCCATATTAGGCTGATAGATGCGGAAAGCATTTACTATTGTTTCAACTCGCCAGATGAATATACCAGCATTCCAAAAATAGTTGTTCTGTTTTAGATAACTTTTTGCCGTGTCTATGTCCGGTTTTTCGCGGAATGAATCCACACGGAATAGTTCCTTGTTGCGTATAGAACTCTGTTTAAGGTCTGCCTGTATATATCCGTAACCAGTTTCTGGTCGGGTAGGGGTTATGCCCATAGTGATGATAGAGTCAGTTTCGGAAGCAAACTTGATACAGTTATTGATGATGCGCTGAAACTCTGCCACGTTCATTACTAGATGGTCAGACGGTGTGACGACGATATTAGCATTTGGGTCTTCTTTCTTTATGCGGAATGATGCGTAGGCAATACATGGAGCAGTATTCCTGCGACATGGTTCAAGAAGAATGTGATTTTCAGGTATGGTAGGCAACTGTTCCATAACCAAATCTTTGTAACGCTTATTGGTTACCACCCATACATCCTGCTCGCTACAAATACCTTTGAAACGATCAGCAGTGAGTTGCAAGAGTGATTTGCCACATCCCATAACGTCAATGAACTGTTTTGGTTTTTCTTCAGTGCTCATAGGCCAGAAACGACTGCCTATGCCACCTGCCATGATTACTACGTGATTAGCCATTTATATTTTGTTTTGAAGAATGATTTTTTTTGATGTATTTCTTTGCGACGAAATATATTATCGCTATTATGACGAGTGCGATGATACCCCATTTGATGTAGTCGGCATAATAGAGTATTGTTGTGTCTAGTTCTTCTTCCGGCACAAATGAATGTAACCACCAACCGAGTAGTGCGAGGATGGCATGCCATACAGCCGCACCAATTGTGGTATAAAGAAGAAAACGCCAATAGTTCATCTTTGCCAGTCCTGCGGGAATGGAGATGAGATGACGAATGCCAGGTATGAGACGCCCTGTCAGCGTTGCTACGACACCATGTCCGTCAAAATAGCGTTCTGCCTTTTCAACCTTCTGCTTGTTGAGCAGACACATCTTACCCAGTTTTGAGTCGGCAAACCTATATACGAGCGGTCTGCCTACATAGTATGCAACCCAATAGTTGATGCTCGCTCCCAAATCTGCACCTATGGTAGCGAAGAGTATGATGAGCCATACATTGAGGTTTCCACCGGCAGCGTGGTATGCAGCAGGTGGTACAACTAATTCTGATGGTACAGGTACGACAGTACTCTCCAAGAGCATGAGGAAGCAGATAGTGCCGTAGTTAAGATTACTTAATAGGGTTTGAAACATTTATCAATTATCAATTATCAATTATCAATTATCAATTTTCTTTGCCCATGTATCTTTTAGACCTACCGTTTTATTGAAGATAAGATGATCTGGTTTTGAGTCCGGATCTGGTGTGAAATATCCTATGCGTTGGAACTGCAGATAGTCACCGGCTTGTTTCTCTGCAAGATATTTTTCAACGTAACACTTATGCAAAACTTTCAGACTTTCAGGATTTAGTAACTCACGGAAGTCACGCTCGTCTATGCTTGGGTTTTCTACGCTGAAAAGGCGGTCGTAGATACGTACCTCTGCTTGCAGACAATGTTCTGCACTTACCCAATGGAGAGTTCCCTTGACCTTGCGGTTTGCACCTTCCATGCCACTCTTGCTGGTAGGGTCATATTCTGCGTAAATCTCTTCAATTTCGCCCGCGTCATTCTTTCTAATTCCTGTACACTTGATGATATATGCATTTTTTAAGCGTACTTCACGGTCCACAGAAAGTCGGAAAAACTTCTTTGGAGCATCTTCCATAAAGTCTTCACGTTCTATCCACAGTTCGCGTGAGAATGTGATGTTATGTGTTCCGTCAGCCTCATTCTCCGGATTGTTAACAGCCTCCATCTCCTCAGTCTGTCCTTCCGGATAGTTTGTGATGATGAGTTTTACTGGGTTGAGAACAGCAGATACACGACAAGCTTTCTTGTTAAGGTCTTCGCGTACTGCAGCTTCGAGCAATGCCATATCGTTAAGAGCATCAAACTTGGTGTACCCAATGCTATCGATGAACATTCTAATGCTTTCTGGTGAATATCCACGACGGCGCATACCACATACTGTTGGCATACGAGGGTCGTCCCATCCAGAGACGAGATTTTCGTCAACGAGAGCCTTCAGTTTGCGTTTGCTCATGACGGTATAGGTGAGGTTGAGACGGTTGAACTCTATCTGTCGAGGACGGTAGTCGTGGGTGTCGCTGAACTCCTGCAGTTCGTCAACGAACTTATCGTACAGCGGACGGTGAGGTACAAATTCCAATGTGCAGATGGAGTGTGTGACACCTTCAAAGAAGTCGCTCTGTCCATGAGCAAAATCGTACATTGGGTAGGCATGCCACTTTGTTCCTGTACGATGATGTGGATTGTGTATGATACGGTACATGATAGGGTCACGGAAGTGCATATTAGGGTTTGCCATATCCATTTTTGCACGTAGCACCATGCTGCCTTCTACTGCCTCAGGGGTATTCATCTTGTGGAAGAGTTGTAGGTTTTCTTCTAAAGGACGATCACGATAAGGGCTCATTTGTCCTGGTGTTGTTGGTGTGCCCTTCTGTAGTGCAATCTGCTCTGATGTCTGTTCATCTATGTATGCCTTGCCTTGTCTTATCATCCATTCGGCAAAGTCCCACAACTGCTGGAAGTAGTCGGAAGCATAATAGACGTTTTCCCACTTGAAGCCGAGCCAGTGTATGTCATTCATGATAGAATCGACATATTCGGTGTCTTCCTTTGTAGGGTTTGTGTCGTCGAAACGGAGATTACAGATGCCTCCATATCTCTCTGCCACACCGAAGTCCATGCAGATTGCCTTTGCATGCCCGATGTGAATGTATCCATTGGGTTCTGGCGGAAAACGTGTCTGTATCCTGCCTCCATTCTTTCCCTCTGCAAGGTCTTCTTCTACAAACTGTTCTACGAAACTCTTGCTTTTCTCTTTACCTTCTTCTAATTCTTTGTTCATATTATGATGATTTTAATTCATTCAATTCCGTTCTTGTCGAGTGATGTTGAGTATCTCTTTGCATTTTTCATGTGTTCCTCTGCTGTGACGGCAAAGTTGTGCTTTCCACTGAAGTCTTCTTTTGCACACATGAAGATGTAGTTGTGGTGCTGATGGTTTAGCACTGACTCTATAGCCACAACTGTTGGTATGCGTATCGGGCCTGGTGGCAGTCCTTTGTGTTTGTATGTGTTGTAAGGACTGTCTATGCTGAGCATGTTGTGGTGTATGCGTTTAATTGTGAAGTCGCCAATGGCAAATTTTACGGTCGGGTCTGCCTGCAGTCTCATCCCACGGCACAGACGGTTGTAGTATAGTCCTGCGATGATGGGTTTTTCTTCATCGAAGGATGTCTCCTCATCAACGATACTTGCGAGGGTGCTGACTTGTACGGGGGTGAGCCCCATAGCCTCAGCCTTTGTCATCCTCTCGCCCTGCCAGAACTTGTCGCATTCTCTTTTCATCCTTTTGAGAAATTTGTCTATGGTGGTGTCCCAATAGATGTCGTAGGTGTTAGGGATGAACATTGCTATTATGGATGTGGTGTCGTAGCCATATTGTCGGCAGACCCCCTCATCGCGGAGGGTATTATAAAGGTCTGTGCTGTCGATATTAAGATATGACGACATTTTTGATGTCAGTTGGGCAAGGGTGCGTACTGGTGGTATCGTTACCTTCACTGACGACTGCGAACCATTTTTCATACGTTTGAAGACGTCGAGTATCTGGTCTGCTGTAGTTATCTCATAACGTCCGTGTCTAATGTTGTTGGAATAGTCAACGAGTGTCATCATCTGCTTAAAGATGACAAAATGAACTGGTTCGCAGATAGACTCCATTTTGCTGTAAACACTATCGATATTGTCTTTCTCCGTTATGTATATGGTGGCATCACTGTCCAGTCGTGATAGTGGACTGAAAAGTAGGTATGCTCCCATGATGATGACTATCGCCACGGCGATGACGAGGGATGAAACTATCTTATTGCTTTTGCTCATTTGTATTTTCTGCTGGTGATGCTTCTGTGTTTGACGTTGTCTTTGTCTTGTTGTCGGCAGGAATAGGATTCCCCATGTCGTCAGCAACAATCAGTGTGTCTATATATTCTAAAGTATCTTTCAGTGCTTCGTCACGTCTGAATAGGTCGTCTTCTTTTGTGGAATCGAAACGTCCGTGCAGGTTCTTGTAATGATTGCTTATGAACACAGAACGCATGAAACGTCCGCAGATTGGCAAGGCGGTGCGTGACCCTTGACCTTGTCCGTCGCGGAAGTGTATGGAACGATATTCTCCACCTACCCATGCTCCGCAGACAAGGTGTGGCGATACTCCTACAAACCAACCATCAGAGTTGTTGTTTGTCGTTCCTGTCTTGCCTCCAAAGTCCGTATCATGGATGTCACCGATATACTGCAACAAGGCTTGTGATGTACCTCCTGGAATCATCACTCCTCCACGCAACATGTAACGCATGAGGTCGGCTGTGTGCTTGCTCAACACTTGTTCTTTCTCATCGGGATTTTCGTATATGGTCTTCCCGTCTGCATCTACAATCTTCGTGACAAAGATTGGAGTCACCCTCTCGCCACCATTGGCTATAGTGCCGTAAGCGTTGATGAGGTCTATGAGTTTGACGTCGGAAGCACCGAGTGCCAATGACGGTGTCTTGTTCAGTTTTGTTGTGATGCCCATGTCGTAGGCACATTGTGCTATGGCTGAGATGCCACATTCCTGACCGAGTTTGGCTGCGATGGTGTTAGTGCTGTATGCAAAAGCACTTTTTAGTGTCATGGCACGGCCGGAATATCTGCGATTAGCATTTGTCGGTGTCCACTCTACATCCCTTCCGTGGTCTTTGACCTGCAAGGTTATAGGGGTGTCGGTACGAGTGTCGTTAGGCGTGAGCCCTTGGTTCATGGCTTCCGTATATACGAACAGTTTGAAAGTAGAGCCTGCCTGATGGGTGGCAGATGCCTTATCGTATTTCCAAGAGTCGTAGTCGATGTCGCCCACCCATGCCTTGATATGTCCGTTTTGTGGGTCCATGGCGACAAAACCACAATGCATGTAGTGGAGCATGTAGTCGATAGAATCTATTACTGACATTTCACGTTCCACAGTGCCATCATAGGTGAAAACCCTTGTCTTGTGTGGCTTGTTGAGATATTTCGTTACAGAATCTGGATCATCAGGGAAGATGGACATGAGTTGGTTGTAGTATTCTGTTTTTTCTGCAATCTTGTTTACCAATTCTGGCTGTTCCTTTTCCCAAGGTTTTTTATTGCCCCAATGAACATCAAAATCTCTCTGTATCCTCTGCATCTCCTTGAGTACTGCTTGCTCTGCATATTCTTGCATCTTCGTGTCGAGGGTGGTATAAATCTGCAAGCCGTCAGCGTATAGGTCGTTGCCACTCACCTCGCACCATTCGTTCAGTTCTTTTACTATTGCCTCGCGGAAATATGGTGCTATCTGCTCTTTCTTGTTTTCCTGTGTAAAGTGTATGGTAAGGGGCAGGGCAGAGAGAGAGTCGCATTCTGCCTTTGTCAGATAACCATGTTTGTACATATTGTCGAGCACCACATTACGGCGACTCTTGCAGTTGTCGGGATTGATGATAGGAGAGTAGAAGGTGGTAGCCTTAAGTAGTCCCACCAGTACTGCCACCTCTTCCGTTTTAAGACTGTCTGGAGTGGTATTGAAATATGTCCTTGCTGCCGTCTTGATGCCATAGGCATGACTGCCGAAATCGACAGTGTTAGCATACATGTTCAGTATCTCGTTTTTCGTGTAGAACACCTCCAGTTTGAGTGCTGTTATCCATTCCTTGCTTTTCATTATGAGCATCTTGACGCCTGGGATATATCCTAACAAACCTGTAGAATACTGTGTTCTCACACGGTACATGTTCTTTACCAATTGTTGCGTAATCGTCGATGCTCCTCTTGCATTACCATGGATGATGAAATCTTTTCCTGCGGCAGCAAATCCCTTAAAGTCGATACCATTATGTTCATAGAAACGCTCATCTTCCGTACTTATCAATGCATTCCAGAAGGCTGGGGTTATATCTCCGAATTTTACAGGAGTGCGGTTTTCATTATAGAATTTGCCTATCACCACACCGTCAGCACTATATATCTGCGATGCCATGCTGTTCTTTGGATTCATGATGGCATCCATTGATGGTGACTTGCCAAACAAACCGAAAAGATTGAAGTTTACGGCGAACAGGTATAATATGATGACAGCAATGGTGATGACGATTCCAAGACAGATTCGTACAAACCATTCCTTCTTTGTTGTCTTTTTTGTTTTAGTCATAGTCTTTAATATAATTCACGATACCAGTAACGTCAGAAGGCGAAAACCACTTGATGTCTTCATCCTTCTTAAACCACGTCATCTGTTTCTTGGCATATACCCTTGTGTTCTTTTGTATCCGCTTGATGGCATCTCTGATGCTCATCGTCCCATCGAAGAATGAAAACAATTCTTTGTAACCAACAGTGTTCAGTGCGTTGAGATGTCTTTTGGGATACACACTCTCAGCCTCTTTCAGAAAACCATTGTCCATCATGTTTTCTGTTCTTTTGTTTATTCTTTCAAACAATTCTGTACGTGGTAGTGTGAGTCCAATCTTGATGATGCGGAAAGGTCTGTGTTGGGCATTCTTTTTTCCATTATCTCCTAAACGGAATGAGGAATACCTTCTACCTGTCTGATAGCAAACCTCCAGAGCATGGATGACACGTCTGGGGTTTTTCATATCTACCTCTTTGTAATATTCTGGGTCAAGAAGTTTCAGTTCGGAGAGTAGTCTGTCAAGACCTTCTTCCTCATATCTTTTCTTTAGAGATTCCCTGATGTCGCTGTCTATTGTCGGGATGTCGTCGATGCCGTTGCACACAGCATCAATATACATCATGCTTCCCCCACACATCAAAGCGGTATCAGACGTCTTGTACAGATTTTCTTCAAGCAATCTCATCACATCCTGTTCATACATAGATGCAGAATAGTAGTCGTCGAGTTCCTTTATACCTACGAAATAGTGCTTTGCCGCCTTCTGTTCCTCCTCTGTTGGTGCCGCAGTACCTATTGGCAGTTCTCTATATAACTGTCGCGAGTCGGCATTGATGACAGGTATGTCAAATTTCTGTGAAAGGGCTATCGCCACATTCGTCTTGCCGACAGCTGTAGGACCGACAACGACAATAAGATTTTTCACCTTATGACTCCTCTTTCTGCTTTCTGGAAGAAATCGAAGATATATTCCAGTTCTGGGCATGATTCAAACGACATCTTCGCTTCTTCGATACCCTCTTTCAGTATTCCCTTTGAGTAGATGATACGATATGTCTCATGAATCTTACGAATCACTTCCGCTTCAAAACCCCTGCGACGCAGTCCGATGAGGTTTACACCAGCGTAGCGAATAGGCTCTTTTCCTGCTATCACGTAAGGTGGAATGTCTTGAGATGTCCTGCTGCCGCCTTGTATCATCACGTAGCCACCGATGTGACAGAACTGGTGCACCAGTACGTTGGCAGAGACGATGGCACAATCATCTACCACTACCTCGCCAGCAAACTTCGTACCATTACCAATGATGCAGTTGTTACCAATGATACAGTCGTGAGCAATATGCATGGTTTCCATAAACAAGTTGTTGCTACCCACCACCGTCTTGCCTTTCGAGGCAGTACCACGGCTTATGGTCACGTTTTCTCTTATGGAGTTGTTATCACCGATGATGCATACTGTGTCCTCTCCCTTAAACTTCAGGTCTTGAGGTTGTGTGCTGATGCTCGCACCAGGGAAGAAAGTGTTCCCGTTGCCTATGCGTGCACCGTAATGGATGGTAACGCTATTCATCAATACATTGTTGTCGCCAATCTCAACATTTCTGTCAATATAGCAGAAAGGACCGATGACGCAGTTTTTGCCTATCTTTGCTTCCGGATGTACGAAAGCCATATTGCTGATTTCACTCATTAGTTTCGTTCTTTTTTATTTGTCCAGTAAATGATGCTTCGGCAACTAGTTTGTCACCGACGAAGATGTAACCCTTCATGGATGAAATGCCATGACGGACAGGTGCAAGGAGTTCCACCTTGAAGATTAGTGTGTCGCCAGGCACTACCTTGTCACGGAATTTTACATTATCTATCTTGAGGAAGTATGTAGAATACTTTTCTGGGTCGTCAAGAGTATTTAGAACTAACAGTCCACCACATTGTGACATCGCCTCTACCAACAGCACACCAGGCATGACAGGCTCGTCAGGAAAGTGACCTTGGAAGAAAGGCTCGTTACTTGTCACGTTTTTGACGCCAACGATATAGTTTGCCCCTATCTCGATGACTTTATCCACCAATTGCATAGGGTAGCGGTGTGGCAACATCTCGCGAATGCGTTTCACGTCCAGTTCCGGTGCTTTCGTTGGGTCATAGACAGGTGCTTGTATTTCGTGCGCCCTTATGTCTTTTCGCATCATGCGAGCAAATTGGTTGTTGATGGTATGTCCCGGACGTGTTGCTATTATCCTTCCCTTGATAGGTTTTCCAATGAGAGCAATGTCACCGATGAGGTCCAAAATCTTATGTCTTGTAGGTTCGTTGTCCCATACAAGAGGTTTGTGTTGGATATATCCCAAATTCTTTGCATTGATATGAGGCACCTTCAAAAGGTCGGACAGTTTGTCCAATTGTTCTTGAGAAGCCTCTTTCTCATATATGACGATGGCATTGTTCAAATCGCCACCCTTTATCAGGTTTGCTTGAAGCAGTGGTGCTATGTCTCTTACGAAGACGAAGGTACGAGCAGATGCTATCTCTTTCTTGAAAGTAGAGAGGTTTTCAAACGTCGCAAACTGACTGTGGATGAACTTGGACTCGAAACTAATCATGGCAGTAATGCTCATCTCATCATCAGGGAGGATGGTGATGCAACTTCCTGTCTCCTCATTCTTTATCTCCATCTTGCGACGAATCACATACCAGTCTTTAGGAGCATTTTGTTCCTTTGTTCCTACATTTTCAATGGCGTTGACATATTCTATTGCACTACCGTCAAGGATAGGAAATTCAGGACCATTGACTTGTATCAGACAGTTATCCACCTCAAGGGCATACAATGCTGCCATGGCATGTTCTATGGTCGAAACTTTTATATCGCCTTTCCCTATGACAGTACCGCGTTGTGTTTCAATCACATTTTCCGCGATAGCATCAATGATGGGATTGCCTTCT
The DNA here is from genome assembly GCA_018065415.1 of Candidatus Equicola stercoris. Taxonomy (GTDB): domain Bacteria; phylum Bacteroidota; class Bacteroidia; order Bacteroidales; family Bacteroidaceae; genus Prevotella. Next base: position 1,567 of record JAGHTI010000026.1, on the reverse strand, counting down.
ATGTCAATACGTTGTACTTTGTAACCGTGATTTTCAGGTGCAGGGTTGAAGGTCACCGTGAGGTTTAGACCAGTGTGAAGTCCTTTTCCACACAATGAGAAACTTCCATTTAAGGTTTTTTGTTTTAACATATTATTTTGTGTTTGTGATTTTTTTCTTCAGTTCTTTAATGTCTTCCGCCATTTCTGGTAATCTGCGGAGTAGGGCATTGCATTTCAACCAAAGTCTATGTTCCATTACAGGAGAACCGATGACCTTAGAACCAGCCTTGATGTCTCCTATCGTTCCTGACTGAGGACCGATTTGACATCCGTCTCCAATCTCTGAATGACCACTTATTCCCGACTGACCGCCAAACATACACCACTTACCGATTTTCGTACTTCCCGCTACACCCGTCTGCGAAGCCATGACAGTGTGACTGCCTACCTCACAGTTATGTGCAATATGGATAAGGTTGTCCAATTTTACACCACTGTGTATTATCGTGCTACCCATGGTACTACGGTCTATGCAAGTGTTGGCACCAATCTCTACGTTGTCCTCTATTATCACGTTGCCAATCTGAGGTATCTTGTCATATCCATCCTTCGTAGGAGCGAAGCCAAAGCCGTCGGCACCTATCACACAACCAGCATGGAGGATGCAGTTGTTACCAATCTTGCAGTCGTGGTATATTGTTACATGAGGGTTTATGTAGCAGTTGTCGCCGATGACCACGTTGTCGCCCACGTAAGCAAACGGAGCCACGTATGTGTTCTCACCAATCTTTGCCGAAGGGGAAACGAAAGCCAGAGCATCAATGCCCGTCTTCTTTGTCTGCAATGAGTTGTATAGTTGCAACAGGCGAGCCACAGACTCGTAAGCATTCTTCACCCTTATCAGAGTGAGTCCCTCAGGAAGAGGATGAGCGGTGACGTCCATGTCATCGTTCAGGAGCACGATGCTGGATTTAGTCTCAAAAATAAAATGTTTATATTTCTCGTTTGATAGGAAAGAGATACAACCTATTCTGCCTTCCTCTATCTTTGCAAAATCTTCCACACACGCATCAGGACTTCCCTCGACACGTCCCTGTACGAAATCAGCAATTTGCTGAGCAGTAAATTTCATAACGTTTTTATATTTTACTTCGCGAAGGTACAAAAAACCGAACACAGAAACAAAAATAATGCAATTATTTTAGATTTTAATTTTTAGAAAGCATAGAGTTTACTTTGATGATTTCAAAAAAGAAAAATCGTTAAACGTAGTTTTTGTGGCAAACAAGTTTGCTCTCCTTCATGGAGATAAACCTCCAGACGTCGCAAGCATACATACTTAATGTCTGCCTGTTGAGATGCAGAGTAGCTCGACCAAAGGTCAAGGTACAAAAAACCGAATGTACTACCAAAATAAATTTTATTTATTTGCAAACTTGTTTGCCAGCAAGCTTTCCTTCTGCACTCGCTTCGCTCGACTCCTTAGTCGCAAGCAGAGAACACTTGAAGTTCTCCGCCGGTTTGCACAACACTTCGCAAACTTCGTTTCCGCAGTGTTGGCTGCACCTCGGCATAATGAAAGCAAG
>JAGHTI010000093.1 GCA_018065415.1 Candidatus Equicola stercoris | reverse complement strand
AATCACGAGTAAAGATTTTAATTTCATAAATTGCAATTTTTTAATGAGTTAAACAATAAATTAATATATTAATTTAATTATATAAAACCTAAAATCCACTTTCTACGTAAAAACACACATCATTTTTTCAAAAATCTTTTACCATCAACGATATACAGTTGTCCATGCTGAAGGTTGTTTACCCTCATACCCTGCAGGTTGAAGATGGCTGTTGACATGTTATCGTTATCGTTATCGTTGTAGCCTATCTCCTCTATCCCTGTCGGATGTTCAAAGTGTGCATAGAGTATCATATTTTCCGACACTGGTATGCCTTCAAAATGCTGTTCGCCACCTTCTGGCGAGTCAAACCATCCCAAAAACTTATTGCCTTCTATGAATGGGTCTGCAGGGAAGACGGAAGGCATGTCTGCATTGTAGAAACGAGAAGAATAAGCAGTGTCGCAGACAATGAAATGTTGTCTATATACCTGCATGCCATCGACATAATTCACCGGAATGCTTTCTCCGTCGGTGAGGTCTTGGCCGAAAGCAACGGACGTCTGGTCGCCGTTGAGCTCCGCTCTTCGTCCGTCGCACCTCGGCATAGATTGAGCAAGCTCATCTCTGCTCTCGGTTTGTTGTCCGTTAAGCAACCAGCAGAGGTTGCCATTATGAAGTTGTTGGTCTGTCACCATTATTGCTCCATCGCTAGTAGAGGCAGAAAGCCCTACGGAATAGTTGTTTTCTGCCAACAGTTTCATAGATGCTTTCTTTCCGTAAACAATGCCATAGTTCAAAGGAGATGTTGCCATATGTAAGGTTCCTGTGGCGTAGCAGTTTTTTATGTTCTGTGTACCCATAGTCATGTTTGGGAATGCTATGATGGCTGCTACATAGTTGGTGGCACTGTTGGAATTATGGATGATTTTGCCAGAAAACCAGCAGTTGCTGATTGTGGCAACGCCTGACTTCGTGAGGTTGGAAGAAGCCACAACACCTCCCAGAGACTGAGCGATCTTTGCTTGTTCTGACACTACTATGGTTCCCTCGAAAGAACACTGCTCAACAGACGCGTCTGTCATGCGACATATCAGTCCCCCTACGTTGTTAACCTGTACTCCATTACCTATGTTGATATTGAATCTCGAATGACAATTGACAATCTCACCTAAATGGTAGGCATAGCCGATGAATGAGGCATAATCTACATTTGAGGAGTTGTCTGTATTGACTATGTCCAATGTTCCCTCTATGTTCAAATGAGATATGGTCTGCGTCTGGCCTCCTGTGGTGCCGAATAGTCCGTAGTAGGCGTTTCTTGTGTCGGAGGTCATATACAGATTTTTTATGGTGTGGCCGTTACCCTCCACGTTTCCACAGAACCAGTAGTTGTTTGCCGTTGTGGCCTTGGAGCCTATTGGTATCCATGACTTGTTGCACATGTCTATATCATTGTCAAAAATCAAGTTGTCATTAAAAGAGACATTCTGAGATTCAGCACTGACCCATGCCAGTTCTGGGGCACAGGTAATGATGAGGTTGCCATTGTTGTCGCGTTTAGGTTGCTGAGTTGAAAAGCCATTCCATTCGCCTTCTTTGCTTGTTGGGATATATTCCAATGCTCCGCGACATGAACCATTGGTCCGGCGGATGTTGTACTGTCGGTCATAGGTCATACAACCTTCGCGTTCTACATTGTTGTTTATGTCAGAGAGGAGATTGGATTCTGTAAGGTCAGTGGTGGTGAGGTCGTTGATCGCAACGCCTTTGAAAGAAGATGTTCTAACGAATATCATCCCTGGGATGCTGTCGGCATTCAGCATTTCGTTGATAGCGGTCGTGCTTTCTCCCGAAGTGGTGCACAGGAGGTCTGAAGCATCAGCGGAGTAGTTGATGTTCGATGCTACGGAATATATGTTCTTCCGCGTCATGACGTTGGCTGGTGACGACAGGAGCACGTCCTTGCCTGTGTTCTTTCCAAAGATGTTGTTGCAGACCTCTGTCTCCAATGAAGTATTTACATCGAAGGCTGTTTCACCATCATTGTTGACAATGGTATTGTTTATTATCGATATGTTTGACGTTTCCAGCCCTTCCAACTGCAAATAAACGGCAGTGCCCTTTTGGGCTTTGTTGGAGGTAAAGATGTTGTTGGCAAAGATTGTTCTGCCATTAGCATCTTTGGACGTGTGTTGTATAAGAATGGTTCCGTTTTCGGAAGACACGTTGTTGTAAAAGGAATTGTGCCCTGCATAGAACTGTGTATAACCTCCTGAATATCCTGCGGCACCATTTGAAGCTACATTGTCATGGAACTCAGAACCTTCTATGGTGTGACGCCACCATATCGTTGACGTTGTCTGCTTTGTGTAAAACGCTCCGCCGAACTTCGCAGCAGAATTATTATACAATTGACAATTTTTCATTATCAATTGACCTCCAGCATATACACCTGCACCATTACCAACAGCATTATTGTCGTATATCTTGCAGGTATTCAGCACTAGGCGTGTTCCACCACAATATATACCAGCACCATCTGGAGAAGAGGTGGACGTTTGACCTTTACATATATCGACATTGGTGAGTTCCAAGGCGGCACCGGTGCCTACGTATAGGATTCTTGATGTCTTGTTTCCTTCTATCTCCGTTGAGCCCACCTGACGTGAATAGTCGTCATTATATCCACCGATAATCACAAGAGAATGGTCGATGGTCAGCGGTTTTGTTGTGGTAATCTTACCCTGACGGACAAGAACCGTATCTCCTTGCTCCGTATTGTCAATAGCGGATTGTAAACTTTCAAACGATGCCTCTGCCACTACATGATGAATCGGCTTATAGTCTTCCAAAGTCACAGTGGCTTGTATTGGAACATGGTCTGAAGGAGTCTCTCCCCTACCGTAATCATCGTAAAAATGACTGTATTTGCCTACCGTGACACCTTTTACCCAGATGAAGTCTATCCTTGCACTATTATGGAAATCAGGGTCCCATTTTGACACTCCCTCAACAGTATGGTTTGTCATGGTGCCTGCACCTTTTTCCAATCCCTCAAAAGATGCTGAGACTTTATAACTGTCTTTTAGATAAGAACGATAATAGTCGTATATAAACGTCCATCCGTCCGTGCAGTTATGGTCGCCGGCAATGATTGCTGGATAGTTGCCTGCAATCTTACGTACATGCTCTACGTTTATCCGTGCTTGTTCCTGACGTGCCATGACACCTGTTTGATCAAGATGAGTGGAGAAATAGTACAATATTTCCTCTGTATTCTTTACCTTGAGTTTTACCCACGTGGTATGGCGGATATTAGTACTATTATCCCAATAAGTCTTGGCATTACCATCAACGGAGAGAAAATAATATCCTGACTCTAACACGTCAAACTTGTCTTGTAGGAAATAAATCGAATTCCAGTTGTGTTTTTTTCCATCCTCGTATTCCACATAGTCATATCCTTTCATGAGATTATGCAAATCCTTCTGCTGAGTTGTGGTACGCACTTCATTCAGTCCAACAATATCGTAATTATGTTCTATGAGTATCTGTGCCACATAGGATTTACGACTGGACCATGCTTTCAGACCCTTATCGTCCGTATTGTAATAACGGACATTATATGTTCCTACCTTCAGTTCTGTACCGGCATAACACACTACGTTGATGATGGATAAAAATAATACTATCAATGCTGTCTTTTTCATAATATTTTGTAGTTTTTTTGGTTCCATAATTCCCTACCTTTGGTGGAACTTTTTGCCTTCACGGATGATGAGACCTCTGTAGTTTCCATTGACCTTCACACCCTGCAGGTTGTATATAGCTCCCTCTCTTGTGGAGAGGGCTGGGGAGAGGCTTACATCCTCTATCCCTGTCGGATGTTCAAAGTGTGCATAGAGTATCATATTTTCCGACACTGGTACGCCCTCAAAATGCTGTTCGCCACCTTCTGGGGAGTCAAACCATCCCAAGAACTTATTGTCTTCAATGAATGGGTCGGCAGGGAAGACGGAAGGCATGTCTGCATTGTAGAAACGAGAAGAATATGCGGTATCACAGACAATGAAATGTTGTCTATATACCTGCATGCCATCGACATAATTCACCGGAATGCTTTCTCTGTCTGTCAGGTCCTGACCGAAAGCAACGGACGTCTGGTATCCATTCAACCCCCAGCAGAGTTCGCCATTGTGGAGTTGTTGGTCTGTCACCATTATTGCTCCATCGCTCGTTTGGGCAGTGAGTGACACGGAATAGTTGTTTGAGAATGTTGCTCCTGTTCCTTTCAGTGCGTATATAACACCGTAGTTTGTCGGTGGCAAGGTGCATGTCATCGTACCGCATGCATAGTTGTTTTCAAGATAGCAACTGCCTCCACTCAGTGAAGGATAGCCCACGAGTGCAGCACCATACCTTGGGCGTGATGGCAATGAACTGTTTATGCACCCCGCAAACCAACTGTCTCGGAGTCCTCCATGATGTCCTGAGACGGTAGAGTTAAACGTACCTATCAGTCCTGCCCAGCCTTTCGCCACCTGTCCGCCAGACAGAGTCATCGTGCCGGAATAAGAACATCCCACAATCTGTGTATTTTTTACCAAACCTATCAGTCCACCCAGATAAGCCACAGAACCACCATCTTCAAGGACGATATCTACCTTGCTGTGACAGTTTATGATGGAGTCAACTCCATTTGCCTTACCTATGAGTCCTCCCATGTTGATAGAACTGTTGGATATTGAAATTTTCATCAGACCGGTGACATTCAGATTGGCGATGACAGAAGCAGTATTGTTTGTCTGCCCGATAAACCCATAATACTTCACCCCTGCCGCTGGCGAAAGATAGACGTTTTTTATGGTATGCCCATTGCCCTCTATATTGCCATTGAAACTTGACGACACGCCTAATGGCGTCCATGGTTTATGGTCGAGGTCTATGTCAGTCGTTATGTACAGGTTGTCTGTCACCAGAGCAGTCTTTGTCCTCGCTGCCACCCATGCCAGTTCTGTAGCCTTGTTTATCTGGTACCAGCCATCGTACGGACTGGTAGCATCGTCAATGCGTGACGGCTCTGTCAGCGTCACCCCATCCCACTTTTCTATAATCTCAAAATGAGCATACAGAGTGGTATCAGAATGCATCACGTCGCTGGTGGTCATCTTTATGCCTTCAGCATTATACCATCCAAGGAAAATAGAATCTTCCCGTTCTGGTTCAGCAGGGAACATCAGCATCTCATTGTTAAGAAGTCTTTCATAGACATCTTCGTTGACAAGATACAGTGTTTCAAACACCTTGTTTTTCTTGTTTGCCGTGACAGGAACACTTGCCTTGTCGCTCAGGTCCTGACCAAACAACCCCTCGCAAGTATCATAATCAAGTTTGCGTGCCAACTCACCATTATGCAGTTGTTCCACCGTAACCATAGTGACACCAGGATACTCCTTGTCAACACTATAGTTGTTGTCCAATGTTGCTGTCATGATATTCGTGAACTTGCCAGTGATGGTTCCCATAAAATAATTACTGCGTATCGTACATTTGTCAAAGACTCCTGTCGTTGCCTCATCTTCAATAACAACATTTCCAGAATATGAGCACCCCTCTATTCTTGTGTCAGTTGCATCCGCAACGATACTGCCGACTGTCGTGGACAATTGACCTTTAACAATTATATCCACTGAGGAATGAACACTGCAAATCTGTGCCGATGCTTCGGCTTTTGCTATCACAGACCCGACATACTTTGCATCCGTTGTCTCCACACGTCCTGCAACACGCAGATTATGGATGGTCGAAGAACTGTTGTTCATCTTGCCGATAAGACCGACATATTCATTTGATTGCGATGCAGAGATGTTCAACCCGTAAATTTTGCGATTGTTTCCCTCTATGCTACCGTTGAAATAATGTTTTTCACCTATTGGATGCCACTCTTTATCATTCAAGTTTATATCGTTGGCAATATATAATGAACCATCGAAATCTGAGGTCTCCGTCTGTTGAGCCACCCATGCCAGTTCCTCTGGTGTTGTGATGAGATAGAAACCCTTATACTCTCCACTTTCCAATATCTTCGGCTCTGATACTGCCACCCCATCCCATGCGTTGTTGCACTGTGTCTCTATCGCACCGCGTGTTGATGTGCCGTCTGTTCTGCGGATGGTTCCTGTCTGGTCAACGACGAGTTGTTGTAGCATCTCGGCATTGTTATCTACATCTCCGTTGAATGTTTCTTCTCTCAGCATTTCATCCGTCACGTCATTGATATTGCAGTCGCCATAGAAGGTGAGTTTCATCGGTATGATTCCTTCTGATGTTATTTCCGGTACAAAGAAGTCGTCTTCCACCTTGCCTGCAAACATTACGGACAACTTGGTAGCACAATCCTGCTCGGTGTATATGTTGTTCACATCTTTTACCACACGAGCAACTTCCGCAGTCTTGATATCGCCTCCTTTGTTGCCGGCTATGATGTTATTGTACATATTGATTTCTGACGCATTGTGGATATGTACGGCACATGCATCTGTTGACTGACTCATATTGCCTACAATGGTATTGTTCACTATCGCCACAAAACCATTCGCTGGTTGGTTTATGGATATGGCTGGGGCGATGCCTGCAGAGGTGTTCCGTGCAAAGGTATTGTTGGCAAAGGTGGAATGAGAGGTGTTGCCAGTACGTTCCACGTGCATTGTGCCATAGGTGTTTGCCTTATTGTCATAGACAGAATTTCCCACTATGCTCACATAACAGAAACCACCAAGGAATCCCGCAGAACCTATATTTGCCTCGTTGTTATGAATCTGGGTATTCATCACTGAGTGATGCCAATATGTAAGAGGAGTAAAGAAAGCTCCTCCATTGCCATTCGCCACGTTATTATAGAAATTACACCCCTTTATCTCCAACTGACCAGAAGCATACACTCCTGCTCCGTTTCGAGTTGCCACATTGTCATGGATGTCACAATTGAACAAACCAAGATACCGTCCCAGGCAATAGATGCCACCACCATCAAGGACTGTCTTACCTCCATGGATATCCACATTTTTCATTGTCAGTGCGGATGTTGAGGAAACAGTTATGACGTGTTCCAAATCCGTAGCACTGAATTCTGTTTTGCCCACGACAGCAGAAAAATCATCATTATATCCACCCTCGATGACTACAGAATGAGTGATGTCAAGGGATGCAGAAAAATCTATTTTCCCCGATTTCACCAACACCTTTCCTCCCACAGCACAATTGTTGACAGCATCTTGCAGATTGTCCTTTGCAGGATCCACATAGACCACATACCTTTCTGCATCAGGACTTTCCAACGTCAGCGTTGCTTGTATTGCAGAATGGTCGGAAGGGCATTCGTTCTGTAATTCTGTATATCTGGTTGTTATATTCTTATATTCACTTATCTTTGAGGCTCCTTTGACAAAGATAAAATCAAGTCGGGTGGTATTATCTGGTATGGGTTCCCATTTTTCTACGCCGTCAACGGTGTGATGAATGATTGTTCCGTCACCATCTGGAATAACGACATTTTCAGCATTCATACGTGAATCCTGCATATAGGCAGAAGCATATCCATAGAAAACACCGTCAGTATATACAGTATTGAAATCGCCGGAAAACATTGCGGGATACATTCCTGATATCTCACGTATCTTATCAATATTTAATCGCGTTTCTTCATACCGTGCAATACTTCCCGACACATCATGATGCGTTTCAAAGTAATAAAATATCTCCCCTGTTTCTATGACCTCGAATTTTCCCCATGTGGTGAAACGTACTAACGAATTCATCATATCCCATGCCAACCTTGCAGTTCCATCTGGCGACAGGAAATACATTCCTTCATCCAGTTTTCTTATTTTACTCTTCTTGTAAAAGATGCTGTTATAACATGCATTTGCTCCAGAATCATTATATTCGACCACACCATATCCTGCATCAGCCATCAATGCATTTATATCATCATGCTGATGGTTGATACTTCGTATTTCATTCATTCCAATCACATCATAGGCATTATCTTTCACAATTTTCACTATAAATCCCTTTCTATTATTCCACTGATGTTGTGGAATGGTCTCAGAAGAATAGGATTTGATGTTATAAGTACCTACCTTCAGTTCTGTACCTGCATGACACACTACGGTGATGATGGATAAAAATAATACTATCAATGCTGTCTTTTTCATAATATTTTGTAGTTTATCATTTTTTATTGTCTACGGTCAACAATCAACAGTCAACGGCTTTTTTTATTCTTCGCAGAGATTTTTTTTGACAAAAACAAGAAAAACAGCTTGTATTTATTGTTTCCATCTTGCAGATGTCTTGTGTTATGTTTATGTCTGTTCGTCTGCAAGCAAGCTTTCACGCCCATCCACAAACATTCCACTGTGGTGTGCCACCACCTAACAATAAATCCAAGCAAAAAACAACTCTTTGCTAAAAACATAGAGGAGCCTCCTCTAAGCCTAAAGGCACTCCTTTGTTGCCTAAAGTCAAGACGTCGCAAACAAAGATAATAAATCTTTGTCCCCCACAAGGGGAGACTTTTTGCTCCCTCTCTTGTGGAGGCGGAGAACTTCAAGTGTTCTCTGCGGGCGACGAAGGAGTCGAGCGAAGCGAGGGTTGGGGAGAGGCTACCTTTTTTACTGTTTTTTGCATGAAAGAGAAGGAAGCCCATGAGGGTGATGATGAAGTTGAACAAATTTATCTGTAAGCTTGTCTCACAAGGAAATTTGTTCGGGTTCAGCATCAATGGCTGATGATAGGCAGACATCTTTTCTTTCATGCTGTTTTTACTGTTTTTGTTTTTAAAATCATTATTAATTATTATTTATTGGAACTCCATACAGCCCATGTTGCATGCGCTTGCAGTAGCCACATCTCAAGGCCATTCTTGATGACAGCCCCTCGTTGTTCGCCTTTGTGTAGGAACAGAGTCTTTTCTGGATTGTATGTGAGGTCGTACATTAGCGTATGATTGTCTATTCCCTCATACGGTATGTTAGGACATTCCGTGGTGTTGGGAAACATTCCGCAAGGAGTGGCATTGATGATGACGTTGAACTCCTTGAGGTCGTCAGCATGCAGGTGCTTGTAGTTGACTGTTCCCGGTCTGTCGAAACGGCTCACGAAAGAGGTCTTGAGTCCGAGTTCAGTCAATGCAAGGTTCACAGCCTTTGCCGCACCGCCAGTACCGAGTATCAATGCTCCTTTATGGTGCTTTTCCAACATTGGAGCGATGCTCTGTTTGAAAGCGAGATAGTCGGTGTTGTAGCCAGTGAGAAATGGCGTGACTCCTTTGTACGTCACCTTCACCACGTTGCAAGCACCTATCTTGCGCAGTTCTGGACTCAGTTCGTCAAGATATTCTATTATCTTTTCCTTGTATGGTGATGTCACGTTGAACCCTCTCAGGTTGGTGTGCGATGTTATCACTTCCGAAATCTTTTCTATTTTTTCGATTTCGAATTTTTCGTACGTAGCGTTTATTCCCTCATTCTTAAATTTTTCGCTGAAATACGAAGCCGAATAAGAATGACCTAAAGGGTATCCGATGATTCCGTATTGTTCCATTTGTCGTAAGCCTTTACAATCTTTGTTACCAATTTATTTCTAATAATATCCTTATCGTTCATCTCTATAAAAGAAATCCCTTCCACATCTCTCAGCACTTCCAAAGCCTGTAGCAATCCAGAGCGCACCGAACGTGGCAGGTCTATCTGTGTGCAGTCGCCAGTGATTATCATTTTTGTATTCATGCCCATGCGTGTGAGGAACATCTTGATTTGTGCGGTGGTGGTGTTCTGTGCTTCATCAAGGATGACAACAGCATCAGACAGAGTGCGTCCGCGCATGAACGCAAGAGGGGCAATCTGTATGACGTGTTTTTCTATCATCTCCTGTAGTTTTGTTGCAGGAATCATATCCTCTAGAGCATCATACAATGGTTGCAGATAAGGATCTATCTTCTCTTTCATATCCCCAGGAAGGAATCCCAGTTTCTCTCCTGCTTCTACTGCTGGTCGAGAGAGGATAATCTTCTTTATCTGCTTTTCCTTCAATGCCTTTACAGCGAGTGCGATGGAAGTGTATGTCTTTCCTGTACCGGCAGGACCTATGGCAAATATCATGTCTGATGAGTTGAAGGCATCGACAAGACGTTGCTGGTTTTCTGTCCTTGCCTTGATAGGACGACCTCCCATGCTATAGACGATGGCAGAGTCCTTTTTGTCGGAAGTGGATGTCTGCTTACCTTTTATAATGTCGATGATAGTTTCTTCTGTGAGTACGTTGTATTTCACGCAATGTTGTTGCAACTTTTCGACACATTCTTCCAAATGCGCAACCTGTTCTTCGTCGCCCAGCACCTTCATCACGTTGTCACGAGCTACTATGCGCAACTTCGGGTACAGCGATTTTATCATCTGCAGATGTGCGTTCTTGACACCATAAAAGATAATAGGGTCAACGTCCTCAAGAATTATATGTTTTTCTATCATTCTCTAAAATAAATCCGAATGTGTACCAGTTCGATAAAGATTGAGTACCTTCAAATCATTGTCTTCCTTCTTGTATATCAACAACCAATCAGGACGAATGTGACATTCACGAAAACCTCTGAAATTACCAGTTAATAGATGGTCTTTCTTGTCAGCTGTTAACGGAATGTCATTTGCCAAATCTTTTACTACGGCAAAGAGTTCTTCTTCCTGAAATTTGCGTTTACGCGCTAATTTCAAGTCCTTCTTGAATTGATGTGATAAAATGATAGTTCTCATTTCACAGCTTTCAAGAACTCTTCAAACGAATTACAAACAATGCCCTTGCCATTTTCTATCTCAGCAATGGCTTTGCGTGTTTTTTTTTCTGCAGAAGACATTTTTGAAGAGTCTTCGCGAGTGAACACACCTAAAGACAAGATAAAATCTATTGTCTTTTTTGCAATAACATTGCGTGCATCGTAGCGTAAGGATATAACAGCCATAATACTTGTTTATGTTAATAATACGTTGCAAATTTACTATAAACCGCAAACAAAAACAAACCTTTTAGGGAAAATCCTCAGCAGAGTAGGGATTTTCCTTTTTGCGATGTTTTTTATATCCTTACTTTTGCAAATGAAAACAAACGATAACCAGCCTATCATTAGGCACAAAATTTAAACATTATGAAAAAGGTTGTATTATTTACAGTATTGGCAATTGCATTCATCAAGGCAGATGCAATGAGTTATGAACAGGCTCGCGATCAGGCTCTTTTCCTCACGGACAAGATGGCTTACGAACTCAACCTTACTCCAGAACAGTATGACGCAGCGTATGAGATAAACCTTGACTATCTCATGGGAATAACTACTGCTGACGATGTCTTTGGCACATACTGGGAGCATCGTAATGTGGATTTTGGTTACATCCTACTCGACTGGCAGTATAGGACGTTTATGGATTGTCTTTGGTTCTATCGTCCGCTCTACTGGGATTCGGGTTTCTGGCACTTCCGTATCTATGGACGCTATCCGCACAGAGACTGGTTCTATTTCGAGCATAGGACAATAGTGGTAACTTATACTGGTGGCGGACATTGCTGGCGGACGCACGGAAGAAGTTGGTATTGCGGACGTACTTTCGGACATCCAGACAGAATAGGTTCAGGCGGTAGTGGAATGCGTAACAACTGGAATGGTCGTGGGCATAGATACACTTCATCTTTACAAACCAATGGACATCGTTCATCTAACTCCCTTTCTTCCGTGAGAGGGTCGGAGAGAGGCTCCTTCTCTGGCAGCAGCAACCATTCTGGTTCTTTCTCAAAAAGTACAGACAACAAGCATCAGGAAATAAATGTTGGAAAGCGGGAGGAAATAGGCAGAACTGACAATACTTCATCTTCACAAACCAATGGACATCGTTCATCTAACTCCCTTTCTTCCGTGAGAGGGTCGGAGAGAGGCTCCTTCTCTGGTAGTTCTTCGACTAGCGAAGTGGCAGAGCCAATGACTCGCAGTTTCTCTGAACAGCGTTCTGTAGTAGATGGAAAGGTTGAAAGCAACTCCATTTCCTCAAAGAGAGTGCTTGGAAGTGGCACTTATTCTGGCAGTTCTCGCAGCAGTTATTCTGACAGTTCTCGCAGTAGTTATTCTGGTAGTTCTCGCAGCAGTTATTCTGGTAGTTCTCGTAGCTCCTTCTCCAGTAGCCACAGCGGTGGCTTCTCAGGTGGACGTTCCAGTGGTAGTTTTTCTAGTGGTCGCAGTGGTGGAAGTCATGGAGGCTTTTCAGGAGGACATTCTGGTGGCGGACGTAGGTAGTGTCGAG
>JAGHTI010000082.1 GCA_018065415.1 Candidatus Equicola stercoris | reverse complement strand
GACAAAAAGATAGCACCGATACAGAACGTTGTGAAATTCAAACGTGAATCCAATGGTGGTATTTGGGTGCTGACATTGAATAAAGAGACATATTACAAAGCTCCTATGCAGGATGGCTTCGTAAAAAAGCCATACGGACGCCTTTCCCTTCTAATGGAATATATGGATGAGAAAGGGCATACATGGACTGCTGGCAACAACGGATCAGGACTTGTTGCAAAACACTTGTATAAAGATCAGACAAAATGGTTGCTGCCATTTAAGAGTTACACTATTCAAGCAATGGATATCAAAGATGGTATTGCTTGGTTAGGTGGTATCTTCGGGCTCATCCGTTTTAATACAAATATGGTGGACACTAATCCATATACCCAGAATACTTATCTTCGTAATCTGGTCGTTGATGGCGGAAATGTAGATTTCGAAATAGCAGCCGACAAAGGCGACCCAATTGGCAATACGAAATACAGTTATCGTTTGCATGACGATAGCAAATGGTCGCGATGGAGTGATGATCAGACGTATACTTTCGCTCATCTTACTCCGGGTAGCTATGAACTGACGGTGCGTTCGTTGGATTCTTATGGTAATATTTCCGAGTCCGCCACCAAGTCGTTTGATGTCCCAGTGCCGTTGTACATGAAATGGTATGCGATATTGTTATATTTAATTATCATCGTATTCCTTATTTATCTGTTCTTCCGTTGGAGGATACATCGTGCAAGACAAGAACAGATGCGTCTTGAAAAGATTGTTGACAAACGTACAGAGCAGTTGAAGGAGGCTCATAGCAAGATACTCCGTCAGGAAAAGGAGGCAACGGTAGGAAAGTTGACAAAAGGACTTATTGACCGTATTCTCAATCCGATGAATTACATCAACAACTTCTCGCACATGTCTTTGGATTTGGTAAATGACCTCAAGGAGAATATAGAGAAAGAAGAGAAGAACATGACGGAAGATGCTTATGAAGATTCGTTAGATGTAATAGATATGATGAATACTAATCTGGCGAAGATAGAACAGCATGGACTCTCTACGACACGTATCCTAAAAGCAATGGAAGAACTTTTGAAAGAACGTTCTGGTAAAGTGGAAGATGTGAATATTACAGATCTTTGCGAAAAAAACATTGAAATGTTGAACAAGTATTTTTCAGAAGATATCCAGAAATATGGCATTCACGTAGAATGGCAGAAGCCATCGGAACCTATGGTGGCTCATGTGGTCGCTGAACATGTTGGGAAGACAATCCTTTCAATGCTCTCAAATAGTATCTATGCATTAAAGAAGAAAGCATCTAAAGAGGGAGGACAACCAGAAGAAGGTTATGTGCCTACGGTTCGTCTGTCTGTCAATAAAGATGAAAAACTTCATATCTCTGTTTATGACAATGGCATCGGCATAGAAGAAAGTATATTGGATAAGATATTCGACCCATTCTTTACTACCAAACCTACTGCGGAAGCTCCGGGGGTAGGGCTCTATCTCTGTCAACAGGTAATACAAGACGTAGGTGGAACAATTACGGTAAAATCGGAAAAAGATAAATTTACAGAATTTACAGTTACGTTATGATGGATAATATAGAAGAACTAAAACAGCAACTTAGTGATATGCAGGAAAAACTGCAGCAACAAGAGAAGTTGGCTTCATTGGGAACATTGAGTGCGGGTATTGCACATGAGGTTCAGAATCCACTTAACTTTGTTATCAATTTCAGCAAACTCTCGGTCAAACTCCTTGAAGATCTGGAGGACATTGTGTCAGACTGTGCTGACCGTCTTGACGAAGATGATGCAGCGGACATGCAGGATATCGCTGATGACCTCAGAGAAAACCTTGGCAAGATACAGGAACATGGAGAACGTGCAATCAGTATCATACGAGGTATTCTTCTGCAAAGTAGAGGTAAATCAGGTGAATTTCTTCCTGTTGACATTGAGCAGTTGGTTCATGAATATGTGTGGCTCAGTTATCATGCTGTAAGAGCGAATAATAAAGAATTCAATGTGTCAATACATGAGGAATATCAAGAGAATATGCCAAAGGTAATGGTCATTCCGCAGGATCTAAGTCGTGCAGTTCTTAATATTATGAATAACGCCTGCTATACGGTAGAAGAAAAGAGGAATCTTGCAGATTCAACGGATTATACGCCAACGATAGATGTAAAGGTGGAACTTGATACGACCGTGTCACCTGCATCTTTGACAATACGTATTGCCGATAATGGTATGGGGATGTCAGAAGAAGTGAAAACACGTATTTTTGAAAACTTCTACACAACGAAACCTGTAGGTAAGGGTACAGGCTTAGGAATGGGTATCATGCGTGAGATAATTACAAAAAATCATAATGGGCAGGTAAATATAGAGTCCGAAGAAGGCAAGGGCTCGGCATTTACATTTATCATCCCTGTAAAAACGGTAAAGTAAGAGAATATGAAACAAGTATTATATTTTGTACTTATATTCTTTGCGTTTTTTTCTACATCTGTAAAAGCGCAGGAAAATGAGGATTTTGACATGGCAGCCAAGGCGTATGACTTGGGACATTTCCAGCAGGCAGATTCTATTCTGTTGTCTCTCGTGCATAAGACAAAGGGAGAAAAACTCGTTCAGGCATACCGTCTCCTTGCATTGAGCAGTCTTAATCAAGATGAACAGGAAAAGGCGGAAAACTATGCAGGAAAATTGTTGGCCCTTGATCCATATTATACGGCCTATAATGACTCTCCGCGTTTTATTGACATAATAGAACGCTTGAAAAAAGGACAGGCAACAGTAAGTACAGCGTCACGAATGAATGAATCCATCGAGGAAGTACCAGTGCCGATTACATTGATTACGGAAGAGATGATACGTGCTTCTGGTGCCAACTCTCTCAATGATGTATTGATGCTCTATGTACCGGGTATGTCGCAGATAGGAAGCCTTGAGCAGAATATCGCCATGCGCGGTGTGTATGGCTTGGCACAGGAGACGGTGTTGGTAATGGTTGACGGACATCGTCTAAATAGTGCCACCACAAATGCCGTGGCTTTCGACTATCGTCATGACTTGAATAAGATAAAGCAAATAGAAGTATTGCGTGGTCCTGCATCATCCTTGTATGGTAATGTGGCATTGACGGCAGTAGTGAACATTATCACGAAGTCGGGTAGCGACATTGATGGCGGAAGACTTGCTGCACGTGCCGGCAGTTTTGATACATACGGTGGAGCGGCAATGTTTGGTAAGGGTAACCTCATGACGGATGTTATGGCATGGGGCTCCATATATACTGCAGACGGAGAAAAACGCAATTTAAGCGGTGTTACACATTATGTGGGTGGTTATAACAGTCAGCCGTCTTATGAGTTCGGTGGCAAGATTCGTTGGGGGGATTTTAAGATATCTCTGATAGGACAGTATTCAAAGACGGTACCTTTTTATAACCTCATAGGTCTTGACGATCATTTCACTTATGACGCTTATCATCCGCAGAGTGGAGAAAAACCAGGATTTTCACAGTCGTTAGTACGTGCTGATTTAGATTATAACAAGACATGGGGTGACTTCTCATTCTCTGCATCTGCTTTTTTGGCTAAAGAACGCATACAGATATATAATTCACTCGGTGATACCGTTGACTATATGATAGCAGCATATCTGGCAAGTATGTTGGGCATCCCGTCAGTAAAGACACGAGGTGTAATACAGGTCATCGGATGGGAGGACTATAGTCTCGGAGCAACAGCAAACGGAGGATATAATTACCAATTGGGAAATAATATGTACGGCTCCATGCTCTTTGGACTTCAGTATGAGTCATTTGTCTTTTCTAATGCAGAATTGAAATTAGGAGCTGACTTTTCTCAGATCAACAATACCATAAACACGGTCTTCAACGAAAATTCGGAACATACGCTGTCTGCGTTCTTCCAGTTGAAACACAACTTTACCAAGAGGCTTATCTTCAACGGTGGCATACGTTTTGATCATAAGATACGTCAAGACGATAGACGCATCAATACATATTCGCCACGTGTATCACTCATCTGGCTTGCCAATGATGTACTAAGTTTCAAGGGTGGATACTCGCATTCATTCGTAGATGCACCGCTCTTCTATCGCGGTTCATATATAAGTATCTTCTCTGGTGGAGAAAATCTTGATTCGGAAAAGATGGATGCCTTCCAGGTCGGTGCAAACTTCAACTGGAGAAAATTGCATCTCACCTACGAGATAAACGCCTTCTATAATATGGTTAAAGGTCTCGTTTATTACAATCAAGGTGGTGCGACCACTTTCAGTAATGCAGGAAACATCAATATGGGAGGAATTGAGAATACTGTTCAATATACTACGGACAGAACGATAGCAAACCTCAACTTTACATTCCAACATCCATTCCGCGTGGAAAACTTCTCATCAGAAAATGACAAGATGAACAATGTGCCGAAATTCCTGCTCAACCTCACAGCTGCGCAGAAGTTCTATTCTATGAAGACTGCAGGTGATTTCTGGGTACGTGCTAACGTGCATTTCCAGTCAGAGGTAGAATGTATGCAAAACGATATTGTGAAGAAGATTATAGACCCTACAATTATCCTTACTGAGATGCAGGATGCGTATGCTGTCGTTGGTTTGGGAGCAGAATGGTGTTCACCATTTGGCTTAGACTTGTCTCTTGATGTACACAATCTTCTTGATACCGACTATATCAGTGGCGGACAACTTATGCGTGGAGTGCCAGGACAAGGGCGCAGTATTATCTGTAATGTTAAATTTAACTTCTAATTATCATACATCAAAACCAACTCGTAGATATATTAGCACTATAGTCTTTACCATATCTTTTTGAGCGTAAAAGAAATAAATTTTGCATTCTCCGCAGTTTTTCGTAACTTTGTAAACAGAAAAAATAGAACATTTTTATGGAAAAGGAACTGCTTGCGAGTATTGTAAAGGCTATAAAGATATTGTATGGTGCAGATGTTGAGGCTTCTTCCGTTTCTTTACAGAAGACAAGGAAAGAGTTTGAGGGTAATGTGACTCTAATGGTTTTTCCTTTTTTGAAGATGTCTCACAAGGCACCTGAACAAACGGCACAGGAGATAGGTGAATGGCTCGTACAGAACGATGACAATGTTGATAAATTCAATGTTGTAAAAGGATTTTTGAACCTTGTTATCTCGGACTCTTCGATGATAGACGTGTTGAAGACTATAGATGCAGATGACGAGTTTGGAAGATGTGTGAAAGCAAAAGATAAACAGCCTTTGGTGATGGTGGAGTATTCTTCTCCAAACACAAACAAACCTCTACATCTTGGACATGTGAGAAACAATTTGCTCGGGTGGTCGTTGGCAAAGATAATGGAGGCTAATGGCTGTAACGTGGTGAAGACAAATATCGTCAATGACCGTGGAATACATATCTGCAAGTCTATGCTTGCTTGGCAGAAATGGGGAAATGGTGAAACTCCAGAATCTTCAGGAAAGAAAGGCGATCATCTCATCGGTGATTATTATGTGCTTTTTGATAAAAAAAACAAGGAACAGGAGGTTGCTCTTAAAACACATTTGGGAACGGAGGAAATTCCAGAGACAGAACTAATGAAGGAAGCCCGCGAAATGTTGGTGAAATGGGAAAATAACGATGCTAATGTGCGGGCACTATGGACAAAGATGAATGGTTGGGTCTATGCCGGCTTTGACGAGTCATACAAGGCTCTAGGTGTGGACTTTGATAAGATATACTATGAGAGCAACACTTACCTCGTGGGGAAAGAAAAAGTGGAGGAGGGCCTAAGACAAGGTATCTTTTTCAGGAAGGATGATGGTAGCGTATGGGCAGACCTTACGAAAGATGGTCTTGATGAAAAACTGCTATTGAGGAGTGATGGTACGTCGGTGTATATGACACAGGATATTGGTACCGCAACATTGCGTTTTAGGGATTATCCAATTGACAAGATGATATATGTTGTCGGCAACGAGCAGAACTATCATTTCCAAGTACTTTCTCTGCTACTGGATAAACTTGGTTTTAAATGGGGTAAGGATTTGGTGCATTTCTCTTATGGAATGGTGGAACTGCCTAATGGTAAGATGAAGTCAAGAGAAGGTACCGTGGTTGATGCTGATGATCTTATTTCGAGTATGATAGAGAATGCTCGAAAGATTAGCGATGAAACTGGAAAGTTTGATGATATGACGGAAGAGGAAAGAAGCGAAATTGCCCGTATCGTAGGACTCGGAGCTTTGAAGTATTTTATCCTCAAGGTAGATGCTCGTAAGAATATGCTCTTTAATCCAGAAGAAAGCATTGATTTCAATGGAAATACGGGTCCTTTTATACAATATACTTATGCGCGTATTCGTAGCATTTTGCGCAAGGCTAAAGAACAGCATATCATACTGGATGTCTCTGCTGATGCTATGCTGAATGAGAAGGAGACGGCTCTCATACAGATGATGAATGAATATCCTGCGGTGATAGTACAGGCGGGAAAAGACTATAATCCGAGTTGTATAGCCAACTACTGTTACGAACTGACAAAAAGTTTCAATCAGTTCTATCATGACTGCCCGATATTGAAAGATGTGGATGGTAAGACACAGCAGCTGCGTCTTGTCATTGCGCGTAATGTAGCAAAGATAATAAAGAGTGGTATGGATATGCTCGGTATCGAAGTGCCAGAGAGGATGTAAAAGATGGTAGATAATGCATGGTGTGTAGATGCTGCTTGTAGCGGTAATCCTGGGCAGATGGAATATCGCGGAGTCGATTTGGCAACAGGACGACAAGTGTTTCATTTCGGACCTATATGGGGTACGAATAACATAGGGGAGTTTCTTGCCATAGTACATGCCGCAGCACTAATGCAGAAGAAAGGTATTACGGACTATGCCATATATAGTGATAGCATCAGTGCCTTGGCATGGGTGAGAAACAAGAGAGCAAAGACGCAGTTGGAACGTACGGAGAAAACAGAACAGGTGCATCTGCTCATTGCACGTGCAGAAAAATGGTTGCGCGAAAACAGCAAGAAGATGCCCGACATTCAGAAGTGGGATACGAAGGAATATGGGGAGATTCCTGCTGATTTTGGTAGAAAATGATTGTCTTCTCTTTGCACAAACATAGCATAATTGTGCAAAAAAGTACCTTTTTTATATATAAAAGTTTGTATAAGTGAACTTTTTATTGTTTCTTTGCATTCGGTTTGTTTGAAAAAAGACAAAATAAAGATAATTATTAACATTTAAAACGAAAAATTATGTCAGAAATTGAAAAGAAAGTAAAAGAGATTATCGTAGAGAAACTTGGTGTTGATGAAGCAGAAGTTAAGCCAGAAGCAAGTTTTACTAATGACCTTGGTGCTGATTCACTAGACACAGTTGAGTTGATAATGGAATTTGAAAAAGAGTTTGGAATTTCTATTCCTGACGATCAGGCTGAAAAAATTTCAACGGTAGCTGAAGCTATCAAGTATATTGAAGAGAATAAGGCTTAATACTCTTTTTGAATGGAATTAAAAAGAGTTGTCGTTACCGGTCTTGGCACCGTTACTGCTTTGGGAAATGATGTACCTACCACATGGGCGAATATCGTTGCCGGTAAAAGCGGTGCTGCTCCGATAACAAAGTTCAATACAGACTTATTTAAAACCAAATTTGCCTGCGAAGTTAAAGGTTTGGATGTGAGCCAATATCTTGATCGTAAGGAGCTTCGTAGTATGGATTCATATTGCCAGTATGCAATGATTGCTGCTGACGAGGCTGTGAAAGATTCAGGTATAGATTTGGAAACTATCGACAAGTCAAGAGTTGGAGTGGTGATAGGTACCGGTATCGGTGGAGTAACCTCTTTCCAACATGAAGTGCAGGACTATGAGGCAGATAAGGAAAACGGTCCGAAATACAGCCCTTTCTTTATTGTAAAGACTATAGTAAGTATGGCTGCCGGAGATATCAGTATCAAATATGGTTTCCGAGGTCCTAATTATGCTACGTCTTCCGCCTGTGCATCATCATCGCATGCTATTGCCGATTCATTTAATTTGATACGGTTGGGAAAGGCGGATGTCATGGTGAGCGGAGGTGCTGAAAATGCAATATGTGAATGTGCTGTCGGTGGTTTCAACTCTATGCATGCACTATCCACAAGGAATGATGACCCAGAGCATGCTTCACGTCCATTCTCTAAAAGTCGTGACGGCTTTGTTATGGGTGAAGGTGGTGCTTGTCTTATCCTTGAAGAATTGGAACACGCAAAGGCTCGTGGTGCAAAGATATATGCAGAGATGGTGGGTGCAGGTATGAGCGCAGATGCATACCATATTTCTGCTCCTCATCCAGAAGGATTGGGTGCTGTGCAGGTAATGAATGAAGCATTAAACGATGCAAACCTACAACCATCAGACATAGACTATATCAATGTCCATGGCACAAGTACTGGACTTGGCGATATTGCTGAAATAAAGGCTATCAAAGAAGTCTTCGGTGATGCGGCTTACAAACTGAGTATAAGTTCTACGAAGTCTATGACAGGACATCTACTTGGAGGAGCTGGAGCGATAGAGGCAATGTTTACGGTACTGGCAGTGCACAATGATGTGGTACCTCCGACAATAAATCATGAAGATGGTGATGAAGACGAGAACATTGATTATGGTCTCGATTTCACTTTCAATAAGGCAAAAAGACGGCCTATTCATGCTGCGGCAAGTAATACATTTGGTTTTGGTGGGCATAATGCTTGTGTCATATTCAAGAAATATGAATAATTTGATAGATAAATTAAGGCTCCCTTTCCGAAATGACAGGGAGCTTTTTTCATCTTTATATCGTATCTTGGGTTTCTATCCTAAAAATATAGATTATTACAAGACTGCGTTGATGCATCGTAGTTTGGCTACAAGGAATGAGAAAGGACGACTGATAAACAATGAACGTTTGGAATTTCTTGGCGATGCAATACTGGATGCGGTTGTGGGTGACATAGTGTTTCGTCATTTTCCTAATAAGAGAGAGGGGTTCTTGACCAATGCGCGTAGCAAAGTAGTGAAACGCTCCAGTCTTGGAAAGTTGGCAAAGGAGATTGGCCTAGACTCTTTAATAAGGAGTAGCAACAAGCATATCAGTCATAACAGTTACATGGAAGGTAATGCTTTTGAAGCCTTGATAGGTGCGGTATATTTGGATAGAGGATATTCATATTGCATGGAGTTTATGAAGAAACGTATCTGTTCGAATATGTTGAACATAGACAAGGTGGCATATAAAGAGGAGAACTTCAAAAGTCATCTATTGGAATGGGCACAGAAACATCATGTAGAGTTAGATTTCGTACTCATCAATGAAGGAAGGGAAGATAAATGTAATCTGTTCTTTGAATATCAAGTTGAGATTGCTGGTATGAAGGCTGGTAAGGGACGGGGATATTCAAAGAAAGAGGGACAGCAAAATGCTTCAAAGGAGACGCTGAATATGTTGAGACATGACCGTTCTTTTACGGATAAAATATTAGAAACGAAAAAGATAGATGAGTGTAACGCAGATTGCTAGAATGTTGTTTTCTTCAAGGATGAAAGCTTTGGAAAAACATTTGACTGGAGGTGCAGAACTGCAGAGAAAAGTGCTGAGAAATCTTGTTTCAGCAGCAGCTGACACAGAATATGGTAGAAATCATGGTTTTTCAGACATCAAAACGTATGATGACTTTGTCAAAAAGGTACCGATAAATTCGTATGAAGATGTGAAAAATGACATTGATCGAATGCGTCATGGTGAAAAGGGCATTTTATGGCCAGGACGTATCGACTGGTATGCGAAGTCATCGGGAACGACCAACGATAAGAGTAAGTTTATTCCTGTCAGTAAACGTGGATTGCAACATTTGCATTATGCTGGAGGGACTGATGCTGTGGTGATGTATCTACAGAACAATCCAAATAGCCGTCTGTTTGATGGTAAAAGCCTTATCTTGGGTGGTAGCCATTCTCCAAACTACAATCTCAAACACTCACTCGTAGGAGATTTAAGTTCTATACTCATTGAGAATATTAATCCAGTAGTAAATCTCTTCCGAGTACCAAAAAAGGAAACTGCTTTATTGGCTGATTTTGAGATAAAGCGCGATAGAATAGCACGTGAGACTCTAAATCAGAATGTGACAAATATCAGTGGTGTTCCGTCTTGGATGCTCAGTGTGCTCACAAGGGTTATGGAACTGACGGGAAAGAAGCACCTTGAAGAGGTGTGGCCGAATGTGGAGTGTTTCTTCCATGGAGGCGTGGCGTTCACACCATATAGAGAACAGTACAAACAACTGATAACATCACCGAAGATGCACTATATGGAGACGTATAATGCCAGTGAAGGATTCTTTGGATTGCAGAATGATCCAGAAGATTCTTCAATGTTGCTTATGTTGGATTATGACTGTTTTTACGAGTTTATTCCTTTAGATGAATTGGATAAAGAGAACCCAGTTTGTGTTCCTATAAGGGATGTGGAACTGAACAAAAACTATGCAATGATTATATCTACCAGTTGTGGCTTATGGAGATATATGATAGGTGATACAGTAGTGTTTACTTCGATAAATCCATATAAATTTTACATCTCTGGTCGAACAAAATATTTTATCAACGCCTTTGGTGAGGAGTTGATACAGGATAATGCAGAGAAGGGCTTGGAATACGCATGTGCCGAGAATAATGCTGAAGTACTGGAATATACTGCGGCTCCTGTTTTTATGGATGGAAATGCCAAATGCCGTCATCAATGGGTTATAGAATTTGCAAAAACTCCTGATGATATCAATAAATTTGCTGATATGTTGGATAAAAAACTGCAAGAGATAAACTCTGACTATGAGGCAAAACGATATAAGAATATTACGTTGCAACCATTAGAGATTGTTGTTGCACGTCCAGGATTATTTAATGACTGGCTGAAGAGTAAAGGGAAGTTAGGTGGGCAACATAAGGTGCCACGTTTGTCAAATAATCGTGATAACATAGACGACATTCTTAGTATGATGTAATAATCAAAAAGTTGTTGATCATTAAAATGTGATGGAGATGAATAACAAGATATTGTTTCTAATCATTTCAATTTTTATTGTTGGATTGACGTCATGTGCAAATATGGGTAGCCCTGAAGGTGGATTGTATGATGAAACACCTCCGAGGGTATTATCTACACACCCGATGGATAAGAGCACTAACGTAACAACAAAAAATATTGCGATACATTTTGATGAATATATCAATATAGAGAATGCTACGGAAAAGGTTGTTGTTTCACCTCCTCAAGCAGAGATGCCAGAGATTAAAACCCGGAGTAAGGATATTGTTGTAATACTAAAAGATTCGTTGAAAAAGAATACAACATATACGGTGGATTTTTCCGATGCCATCGTTGACTTTCATGAGAATAATCCAATGGGGAATTATACATATAGTTTTTCAACAGGTGCAGAGATAGATACTTTCGAAGTGTCCGGACAAGTGCTTAATGCTGTCAATCTGGAACCAATAAAAGGCATATTGGTTGGTTTGTACCGTGATTTGAGTGATACGGCCTTTGTAACAAAACCTATGGATAGGGTGTCGCGTACAGATAGTAAGGGACATTTTGTAATAAAAGGTGTGGGTCAAGGAAAATACAGAGTTTACGCATTGCAAGACATGGATGGCGATTACAAGTATTCTCAGAAAAGCGAGATGCTGGCTTTTTCTCACGATACTATTATGACCTCCACTATGCAGGCAATGCGACAGGATACTCTGTGGCGCGATTCGGTACATATAGATTCCATAAAGTTAGTGCCATATACGCGGTTTATGCCAGACAACTTAGTATTATTGGCTTTCAACGAAACAATGACAGAAAGACATTTGATAAAGTCAGAGCGTATGTCTGAAAATAAGTTTGCTCTGTATTTCAGTTTCGGTCATGAACAGTTGCCTGTAATTAAGGGGTTGAACTTTGATGCAGACGACAAATTGTTAGCAGAAGCATCAGAAAAAAGGGATACAATTATTTATTGGATTAAGGATTCATTACTGATAAATAAGGACACCTTATCGATAGAAGCTCAATATTTTGAAACAGATACAACTGGGGTGTTGGTGAATAAAACAGATACCCTGGAGTTGATACCGAAGTTATCTTTTGAGAAACGGCAGAAAATGTTTGAAGAAGAATATAAGGAGTGGGATAAATTGCAGAATAAAAACAAGAAGAAAGGACTTCCGTATGACTCAATAATGCCTCCTAAACCATTGGCAATAAAATACCAAACGAATAATACAATCACTCCAGATGGTATTTATACCATAGACATATCAACACCTTTGAAAGAGTGTAATGTCGATATGATACATCTATATGTACAAGTGGATTCCATGTGGTATTCTTCTCCTTTTGAGATACAACGTCAAAATGAGTTTGAGCATAAGTACGATGTTATTGCTGAATGGAGAGAGGGATGTACCTATTCGCTCGAGATAGACTCTATGGCATTTGTGGATATCTATGGTTTGAAGTCGAGTCCATTCAAGACAGGGATTAGAATAGGTAAGTCTTACGAATATAGTTCATTGATAGTATCTGTTTTGGGCGGTGCGGATAAGGATATGTATGTTATGCTTATAGATAAATCAGAAAAAGAACTGAAAATTTCAAAAGTGGAAAATGAGCATGCGGAGTTCTATTATCTGAAACCAGGAAACTACTATCTGAAACTATTTGTGGATGATAATGGCAACGGTGTTTGGGATACTGGTGATTATACACTTGATAAGCAGGCAGAGAAGGTGTATTACTATAATAAAGAAATAGAATGCAAGGAAAAATGGGATGTTTCCATCAATTGGCACCTTGATTCTATGCCTACTGAAAGACAGAAACCATCTTCTCTCGTACAGCAAAAAGGCGAAAAGGAAAGGACCATCCGTTATCGTAATTATGACTATATGCAGAAATATAAACGCCAATATGCCAAACAATTGAATACATATAAAAACTTTGTACGATAGGACGTGAGAGGAATAGTCGTTATTTTTTTATTTGTTTTTTCATTAGAAGTTTCTGCGCAATGTACCATAGAGAATACTGCGTTTTCTGATGGTGAATCGCTCACCTATGATTTATATTATAATTGGAAATTTATATGGGTGCGTGCAGGTTTGGCGTATTTCAATACTACCAAGATTACTTACAAAGGAGAATCTGCATATAAAACATCTTTAGTCACAAAAGGAACGAATCGACTTGACGATTTCTTTGTCCTCCGTGATACTCTTCTTGCTTATTATAGTACCGATATACTTCCTTATTATTTTAGAAAGGGAGCTCGTGAAGGTAAACGATATACTGTTGACGAAGTGTTTTTCCATTATGATAAAATCAATCCCTTTCTAAAACAACACTATATAGATAGAAATAGCGAACATTATTGGAAAGAAAAATCCATAGGTGGTCAGTGTGTATATGATATGATTGGGTATCTACAGTATGCTCGCAATTTCGATCCGTCTGATTGGCAGAAAGGCCATACAATTCCTTTCCTTATGGCTGACGGCGATGATATAAAGCAATGCAAACTATTGTATAGAGGCAAGGGAAAATATAAGATGGACAATACTGGAGAAAAGTTTCAATGTCTTGTATTGTCTTTTCTTGAGAAAGAGGATAAAAAATACAAGGAGATTGTCCGTTTTTATGTCACAGACGACAATAATCACATACCTGTCCGTCTTGATTTATATCTTAACTTTGGATCTGCGAAAGCATTTTTAAAAAGTTATAAAGGTGTACGAAACCCTATTACTTCACGAAAATGAAGTTCAATATTCTATATATGGCTTGATTCGTTCAATGTCTTTTTGTGAAAAGAATCGTGAAAATCGTAATTCATCAAGACTCTTCAATGGACCATTAAGACGATGATAATCTATAATCTCTTTCGCTTGATAATAATTGATGTAAGGATGGCGTCTCATCTGTGATAATGTTGCCTTGTTTACATTTATCTTTACTATCTTTTCTGATGGCGTGAAGAAATTGACAGCCTCTTCGGGAAAGTTTTCTATTTCAAGTAATTGAGAGGTGTTGACATATCCTCCCAAGCGTTCCCCATAACGTTTTATCTGTCTAGCGAAATATGGACCTATGCCTGGTACTCTTTGAAAGTCAGTTGTATCACCGCCTAATGATATAGTCTCGCCCTTTTTTATCTTTAGATTATATGTGTTTGCTATGCTGTTTGATGATGGAATATTGATATCGGTTGTTTTTGCTCTTTCTTGATGACACATATTCCTGTCATTTTTTACAAAGTCTGCGGCGGGCTTATAGTCATCAGATATTCTAATATATGGTTTCAATCTTAGCCAATCTTTTTTTGTTAGCCCATATAGACGTGCAAAGTCTTCTGGATATCTGTACACTCCACCAGCAGCACGATATTTGTATATGTTTCGTACTTGCCATGGTTGTAGTCCTAACCTAAGAAGGTGTGTGCTGTCTGCTGTGTTGGGGTCAAAATAAAAGACCTCCACTTTTCTCCCTTCGATATTATAATACTTAACATGCTTTCCTTTTTTAACATGATAAGACCGACTGTTGTTCTCGAGTAATTGACTTTGATTGTTTTTTGATGAACGCATTTTCTGTCCTCCATAGTGGAAGAAAAAAATGAATCCAACAATAAGGATAATCAATGTCGCTATTATCACCCTGTCTTTAGTCTTGTAGTATCGAAAATTATTGAAATTCATCGGTGGTATTTTGAAAAGTTTTATGATTTGTCAAAATGTTTTATTATTTTTGTGTGTAACTTTTTGGATGATGAAGACGATGAAATATATAATAAGGAGATACCCTCTTTCATGTATGTGTATATGCCTTGTTTGGGTGTTGTCGTTGGTGCCAGTATTTCCGGAGACACCTTTGGACAAGATCAGTTTTATTGATAAGTGGACACATTTAGTAATGTACGGAGGCACATCTGCTGTAATATGGTGGGAATATCTCAAGCATTACATAAAGTGTGTTGATAAGAAAACTGCAGGAATAGCATATACGCGTATCATTCTATATGCAGTCATCATCCCTATTGTGATGGGAGGCTTGTTAGAACTTTTGCAGAGATATTGTACTGGTGGCCACAGAAGTGGCGAATGGCTTGACTTTATTGCAGATAGCGTGGGAGTACTATTAGTCCTCCCTTTCGCTATGATTCTTGCAAAAAAGATTGCTTCCAGATTTTAAATGGACATTTCCGAAGACTACCATTATAAAATCGTTTGTCACCAGTAACCTCACGTCCGATGAAATCTGGTTTTTCAAACTTTTCTTCTTCTGATGCCAATTCTACCTCTGCCATGATGAGACCTGCATTGTCGCCATAGAACTCATCGACTTCGAAGATATGTTTGCCAGATTTTACGAGGTATCGTATTTTTTCTATTATGCCCGGCTCGCATAATTTCATTAAGTCTCTTGCTTCATCCAGAGGAATTTCCTTTTCCCATTCATAACGTGAAAGTCCCCCATTGTTTGAGGGACCTTTTATGGTAATAAATCCCTTATCATCACGGATACGAATCCTGACGGTTTTTCCACCACTACACAGAATATATCCCTGTGTGATGTGGAAATTATGATAAGATTGGCTTTTGAAATCTCCTTGTACGAGAAATTTCCGTTCTATCTCAAATGCCATCAGCTCATGACAACCATTGTGTATCCCATGAAGATAAGTGCTAACACGATAAGTGCCACGAAGATGTAAAGAATGACATTACGTCCATGTTTCTCTGTTTTTGTCACTACTTTCTCGCTGTGTCCTTTAATTTTTGTTCTGTTGCTCATAATAATTTATTTTATAGGTTTTGTTAAATATTTAGGGTATTAATATGTTCTTATCAGGAAATGCTTTTATTGCTCATTTTCAGGGAACTCCATGAGATATGCCTTTATAAAACCATCTATCTTTCCATTCATTACACTATCCACTTCACTAGTTTGATAGTTGGTGCGATGGTCTTTGACTCGTTTGTCGTCAAAGACATAACTCCTTATCTGGCTTCCCCATTCAATTTTCTTTTTCCCTGCTTCTATCTTTGCTTTTGCCTCTTGACGTTTCTTCATCTCTCTATCATAGAGTTGTGATTTTAGCAATCGCATAGCATTATTTCTGTTCTCTAATTGTTTACGGCTTTCCGTATTTTCGATAAGGATTTCTTCCTCTTCACCAGTATCAGGATCTACATACTGATAACGGAGACGTACACCGGTCTCAACCTTATTCACGTTCTGTCCACCGGCACCACCGCTACGGAATAAATCCCAACTGATTTTGGATGGGTCAACATAGACTTCTATTGTATCATCTACAAGTGGTGTTACGAAGACACTGGCAAAACTAGTCATGCGTTTTCCTTGTGCATTGAATGGTGAAACGCGTACTAGTCTATGTACACCATTCTCACTCTTGAGATATCCATAGGCATATTCGCCTTCTATCTCCATTGTGGTGGTCTTGATGCCTGCTTCGTCACCATCTTGAAGATTACTGATGGTACATTTGTAACCATTAGCTTCTGCCCATCTCATATACATACGCATGAGCATGGATGCCCAGTCTTGTGATTCTGTGCCACCAGCACCGCTATTTATCTTCAATACACAATCCATTGGGTCTTCTTCCTGACGGAGCATATTTTTCAGTTCTAATTCTTCAATAGCCTCAATAGCTTTATGATAGTCATCATCAACTTCTTGTTCTGTTATCATCTCGTCTTTGTAGAAGTCGAAAGCCAACTGCAGTTCATCAGATAAGATTTTTACTTTGTTATATCCGTCAATCCATTTTTTTATGGAACGTACTTTTTTCATCTGTTCCTCTGCTGCAGATGCATCATCCCAAAAATGGGGGTCTTGGGTGCGAAGATTCTCCTCTTCGTATTGCATCTTTTTCGCCTCGATGTTTAGATATTTATTCAGAGCATCGGCACGTTCTTGTATGTCTTTCAGTTGGTCACTGGTTATCATATAGCCTGTTGATATATTTTGATGTTATATTTATATATTTATCTCACCCATGCTTCGGGATTGAGTTTTGTGATTCCTTTTCTTAATTGGAACTGTAATATGTGGTCTGTACCTACAGTGCCGAGTATTTGTTTGGCAGACACTTTCTGGTCACGACTTACATTCACGGATGATAGATTACAATAGACGGAAATGTATCCTCCATGTCTTACCATTACAACAATAGTGCCATCGAAACGGAATACAGCACTGATGACACCATCAAAGACAGCTCTTGCCTTTGCGCCAGCCTGGCCTTGAATGCTTATGCCTTTGTTGTCTAGTGTGACATTTTTCAGTCCTGCAACATTATACTGTCCAAAATGGCTTATGATTCGATAAGGGCCAGTAATAGGCATTGGCAATCTGCCTTTATTGTGCTCGAAGTTTCCTGTAATTTTATAATCAGGATCTTCATATTTGAAAGGAGTTGTTATTTCCGCATCTTTATATTTGTTTGCACTTCCTGAATTCGTTTTTGTTGAAGATTCAGGGGCTTTTTGTGCCAGTTCTGCAGCACGCTTTTTGGCTTCCTCTTCTGCTCTTTGGCGTGCCTTTCGTGCTTCTTCCTCCGCTTTCTTACGTGCCTTCTCAATCTCGGCTGCGATGAGTTGTTCTATCTTTCTGTTTAGTTGAGCACTCTTCCTACGTTGTTCTGCTAAGGCATTTTTTATTTCTTTTTGCTGTGCCTGAAGAGATTTTACCACCCCTTGTTGGTCGTTTTTTCGTCCTATCAGCACAGTCTTTTCCTTTTCGTTCTGTTGGAGCAGAACCTCTCTTTCAGATTTAGTATTTACTAATTCTGTCTTCTTTTTTGTTACCTCAAGATGTTTTTCTTTTATCTCTTCTCCCTTAATTCTTTGAAAGGCGGAGTATTCTTTCAGATACCGAATGCGCCTATACATTTCCTTAAAACTATTGGCTGAAAAGATAAATTGAAGGTCATTTCTGTTACCTTTTAATATTTGCATCTTTCTCAAAGATTGTGCATAGTGTTCTTTCCTTTCTTTGAGTTGCTTCAACAGTCGTCTTATATCATTGTCTAATATCCCGATATGTGATGTAAGCGTATCAATGTCTTTCTGCATTTTTACGATATGCTTCTCTCTATCTGCGATTTCGCCATTTAGGATGACGAGTTTTTTTAGACGTTTGTTTACATCCGTCTGATTTCTGCGTAAACTACTTTCTTTTTCTGCAATTTCCTTTTGTATTTTAGCTTTTTCACTTTTGAGGTCATTTATCTCTGCTGTCTCAATGTCTGAATTAAATGCATCCTTTTTCGTTGACTTTTTCCGACTTGTCGTCCTTGTCGTCCTATTCTTTTTGGTAGTTCTCTTTTTTGAATATGTCGTCCTGGAACGAGTCGAGCGTTTGCGTTGTGCCGTAGCATCGCAAGGTATATTTGCGAGAAGTGCTATGAGTGGTAAATAGATGAATATGATTTTCTTTAGCATGTTATAATTCCTTTATAGTGAACGGATTAATTGAATAAATTCTCCAATAGAGATGTGTTTGTATTTTTTTGATATGGTAGTCCTGCTTTCCCAGTCATTGTCATCATTGATGTGCCCAAGTTGCATCGTCGCATCTATATTTACTCGTGGTGTTTTTATTTGTATCAGATTCTTAGATGGGAATGATGCTCCATTGACATTTGTGAAATTAGAATACTGCCAATGAATATGTGATTTTAGTGAGTTTTTATCAACATATTGTATGCTAGCACGAGTTATATTGTTATTTTCCGTTGCCCATGTCAATGTCGTTGATGCCATCTCGTCAGTCTGTGGTTTGGCATTGTCATTAAGTGTTATTGTCAGTCTTGTGTCTTCTGCCATTATGGAGAAGTCGTTGATGTTTTGTTCTGTGATGTGATCAGTTCCAGGACGGAATAGTTCGTTCCAGAATATTGACTGAAGGGAATAAAAGTTCAGTCCGTTCTTCTTGATGAACTCTATATTGTTGTACGGTTCTTTGACATAGGCTTTGTTAAGACGGTCTATAATCATAAAATAGTCGGGTGTAATCTCAATACGCACAGCCTCTATAAATCCCATAGCGATGAGTTGTATTTGAATACATTCATCACGTCGCATTTTAAGACTGCCAGAAAGAGATACCTCAGAACCATTCCTGTGTGCTGTGAATTTGATTTTTGAAACAATGTTTTTGGGAGTGTGTGTAGTACCGACAAACTTCTTTAAGAGTTCAGGGTTATTGTCCTGCATACTTTTCTGTGTGCTTACGCTTACTCCTGTTGTGGCATTTTTAGATGTGTGGCATGATGTTAATACTATCACCAACACTATACATATTGATATGAAATAAATCTTTTTCATTTTTTAATGTATGTACGTTTTTTTATCTTGCGTGCTACGAGTTTTGAATATTGCATCTGTAATGCTTTTTCCCAAAATTCAACTGCTTTAGTTATATCCCCATTCTTCGCATAAATATCTCCTGCATGGTCATATAATGTTGCGTCATTATCTGTGGAATCTACAGCTGCCAGTGTTTTGTCAATATATTTTTTTGCATCTTCATATCTGCCTTGTTGGAACAATATCCATGCATACGTATCTAAGTATGTAGGATTGTTTGGTTCCTTTATGATTGTCTTGAAACTCATCTGCTCTGCTTTATCCAACTCCCTATTTTCTACGCTGAGATAATAGGCATAGTTGTTCAGACATCCGATATTGTCTGGTTTCCATTGCAGGCAAGAGTCGTATGCTGCATACGCTTCCTCCTTCATGCCCTTTTGTTCATAAGTGTCGCCGAGAAAGGCGTAAAAGTCGGAAACGATTTCAGGATTACTTCCTTCATTTATTGTGCTGATACCCTGTTGCAGGATTTCTATTACTGCATCTTGTTTGCCTAATTGAAAGTTTGCTATTCCTTGATAATAGTAAAATGCTAGTTCGTCAGGATTATATTGACGGGCTGGAATACATAGGTCTATAATCTTTTGAAAATCCTTGTTTTCCCATGCGTATTCTATCAGCCTAACACGTATTGATGCTTCGTTGGGTTCTTTTTCTAGGATTTCAGTAAGTATTGGGGCTATAGTATCATGTGGAATGTTGATGCTTTCGAGATAGAGGGCATACAATGTTTTTAAGGTTTGATCTTCTTGTGGATGTTGCAGTAGCGACTGGAAGAACTCAATGATCTCTGTACTGTCTTTTTCTTCTTTTGCAAAATCCTCCAATGCCATACGGACAAGATATACCCGAGTTTCAGAAGTGATGTTTTTGTTTAACAACATCTGATTCAACAGTCTCTGTTTGTTTATGGAGTCGTTGTTGTTGGCATAATACTGGAACAAAGACATCTGTCCCGTAATGTTGTCCGGCTCTTGTTGCAATACATCATGATATATTTTCAAAGCTTTGTCTTCCTGCTCATGTGTCATGTAGAAATCACCCATGATGACTTTGTAGTTGAGGTCATAAGGGTATTTCCCCGATAGGGTGCTAAGTTCTGCCAATGCTTTGTCGTCTTGTTTTTGTGCTATGAACAGGTGATATTTCATCATGGAACGGTTTTCCGTCTTTCCCTCCAGAATTTCTAACTTATCCAATGCCCATATTGCCTTGTCATATTTTTCTGTTCTGCGGGCTAGTTCTGTTATGATCTCAAGAACGTCACCGCGTTCATGGTCCTGTTCATACATCTGTTCATAAATAGCAATGGCTTTGTCATATTCTTTATTCTGTAGGGCATGGTTTGCCAATAACCCCTTGTAGTAGGCATTGTCTGGAGCAAATCTGGATGCTTTTTCTATGTACGACCTACTTGCTTGTGCGTCTTTTAGGTTATAGTAATATCTGGATAGCATGTAATTGACTTCTGCGGATGTGGAGTCAATGGCTTCACATTCTTTCAGTAAGTCGAATGCACCAGCATAGTTCCCTTTTTCCTGTTGTCTTACTGACTCAAGGAAAAGGTATTGGAATCTTTCTTGCTTGTCTTCGTCCGCAGCATGGACGATGTAAGTAGTGTTAGATGCCAGTATGACCAAAACCGCCAGAACCTCTTTCAGTCTCATCCAGTGTATCTACTTTTTCAAAATTAACATGTTCGTAACGTGCTATCACCATTTGTGCTATACGTTCTCCGTCTTCTACTATGAAATCCTCATTGCTGAGATTTATCAATATGATGCCAATCTCGCCTCTGTAGTCGGCGTCAATAGTGCCTGGGGCATTTAATATGGAAATACCTTTCTTGATTGCTAGTCCACTACGAGGTCGTATCTGAGCTTCATAACCTTCAGGTAATGCGATGTACAAACCTGTAGGTATCAATGCTCTCTGCAATGGTTTTAATAATATAGGTGCATCTATATTTGCACGCAAGTCCATGCCTGCACTCAATGGTGTAGCATATTCGGGAAGACTATGCTTACTTCTGTTTATTATGGGAATTTTTATCATAAAAAAACTTCTTGTATATCTGCAGAATGCAAATATACAAAAAGTTTCTAAGATATAGTGTACTATTAAGTTTTTTTACAACTTAGGACCAGCATTTACTAATGCCTTTCCATCAGCGTTGTACTCATATTTCTTGAAGTTCTTGATGAACCGAGATGCCAAGTCTTTTGCTTTCTCTTCCCATTGAGCAGCATCAGAATATGTGTCGCGTGGGTCAAGGATTGCAGTATCAACGCCTGGTAACTGCGTAGGAACTTCAAAGTCGAAATAAGGAATCTTCTTTGTCGGTGCTTCGTTGATGCTACCATTAAGTATTGCATCAATAATGCCACGAGTGTCTTTGATAGAGATTCTCTTTCCAGTACCATTCCATCCTGTGTTTACGAGGTATGCCTTTGCGCCTGATATCTCCATCTTGCGAACAAGTTCGTGAGCATATTTTGTAGGATGCAATTCGAGGAATGCTTGTCCGAAACATGCAGAGAATGTAGGTGTTGGCTCAGTGATGCCACGTTCTGTGCCAGCCAACTTTGCAGTAAATCCAGAGAGGAAATAATACTTGCATTGTTCTGGGGTCAGAATGCTTACAGGAGGTAATACTCCAAAGGCATCAGCGGAGAGGAAGATAACCTGTTTTGCTGCCGGACCATGAGATATTGGTTTTACTATCTTGTCAATGAAATGGATTGGATATGAAACGCGAGTGTTCTCTGTCTTACTCTTGTCACTGAAATCTATCTTGCCATTTTCATCCACTGTTACATTCTCGAGCAAAGCATTACGTTTAATAGCATTGTAGATGTCTGGCTCTGCCTCTTTGTCAAGATTGATAACCTTTGCGTAACATCCACCCTCGAAGTTGAATACACCATTGTCGTCCCAACCATGTTCGTCATCACCGATAAGCAGACGTTTAGGGTCTGTGGAAAGTGTTGTCTTACCTGTACCAGAAAGACCGAAGAAAAGTGCTGTGTTCTCGCCATTGAGGTCTGTGTTGGCAGAACAATGGCATGCAGCAATGCCCTTGAGTGGCAAGAAATAGTTCATCATCGAGAACATTCCTTTCTTCATCTCACCACCGTACCATGTGTTTAGGATTACCTGTTCCTTGCTTGTTACGTTGAACACTACTGCTGTCTCTGAATTCAGACCAAGTTCTTTATAGTTCTCAACTTTTGCCTTTGATGCTGTGTAAACGATGAAGTCTGGCTCTTGTTCTTCTTCCTCCTTGTCAATAGGGCGGATAAACATGTTCTTTACGAAATGTGCCTGCCATGCTACTTCCATGATGAAACGCACCTTCATACGTGTGTCTTTGTTGGCACCGCAGAAACCGTCAACAACATACAGTTTTTTGTTGGAGAGTTCTTTCACTGCCAATTCTTTGAGTGCCTTCCAACTTTCTTCGCTGCATTTCTTGTTGTCGTTAGGGTATTCTGGTGTTGTCCACCAGACGGTATCTTTTGAGTTTTCATCGTAAACAATAAACTTGTCTTTTGGTGAACGGCCGGTATATATTCCCGTCATCACATTAACTGCGTCAAGTTCTGTCTGTTGTCCTTTATCGAAACCTGTGAGCTCGGGTTTCATTTCTTCATCAAATAGTGTTTCCCAAGATGGATTGTAGATAATCTCTTTTGCACCATTGATGCCATACTTTGTTAAATCAATGTTTGCCATATCTTTATATTTATGAACCTATTTTATCCTGATTTGCAATGCAAATTTACTAATTTTTTTGTTGTAAACACAATTGATTTTGGTTTTTTTATTACTTTTGCATAAAAATTTCATGAGGATAATCAATTTTAGTGAAACCAACACGGTGTTGAATCAATTTGTGTCGGAGATTCGCGACAAAAACATTCAACAAGATAGACTTCGTTTTCGTAATAATATCGGTCGCATAGGCTCTCTGATGGCTTATGAGATAAGCAAAACATTGGATTATAAGGATAAGGAGGTGTGGTCTTGTCTTGGTAAGGCAACCT
Source organism: Candidatus Equicola stercoris (assembly GCA_018065415.1). Taxonomy (GTDB): domain Bacteria; phylum Bacteroidota; class Bacteroidia; order Bacteroidales; family Bacteroidaceae; genus Prevotella. The sequence goes on along the minus strand of JAGHTI010000082.1, from coordinate 10,143 downwards.
GTAGCGTCCCTGCAGATACTGTTGTCCTCTGCACCATCCTACGTGCAGGACTGCCTTTCCATCAAGGATTTCTTGATATCTTCGACAATGCCGAAAACGCATTTGTGTCTGCTTACCGAAAATATATTGATGAAAAAAACTTCGTTGTTCATACAGAGTACATAGCATCACCATCTCTTGATGGAAAAACACTTATCATCGTTGATCCTATGTTGGCAACAGGCAAGAGTCTTGACCTTGCGGTACAGGCAATGCTTGCCAAAGGTCATCCAAAACGTATCATCGTTGCGGCTGTGATCGCTGCCAGACCAGCATTCAAGTTCCTTGAAGAGGTCTTGCCGAAAGATACAGAAGTGTATTGTGCTGCTATCGATGAAGAACTGAACGAACACTCTTATATAGTGCCAGGACTTGGCGATGCCGGTGACCTTCTCTACGGAGAAAAAGCATGATGACATTTCTGCAACAGGACATACAGTATCTTCCCGGTGTAGGACCACAGAGGAAGCGTTTGTTGAATAATGAACTCAACATATTCAAAAATGATGACCTGTTGCAATACTATCCATATAAATATGTTGACCGTACCCATCTGTATGCCATAAAAGACCTTTCGCCAACAATGGCACATGTACAAGTGAAGGGTAGGATATTGGCTTATGAAACTTTCCAAATGGGACCACGAAAACAACGCCTTGTTGCCCATTTCAGCGATGGACATGGTGTTATGGATTTAGTGTGGTTTCAAGGTGCTAAATACGTGATAAGGCAGTATCATGTGGGCGAGGAGTATATTGTATTTGGAAAACCAACAGCATTTCAGGGTAGAATAAATATCTCTCATCCAGAAATAGAAAAAGTAGCAGATGTGCAGTTTGATAATCTGAAATTACAACCTGCTTACATTACTACAGAAAAAATGAAAACCACCGGACTTACATCTCGCCAAATGGGTAAGGTGATAGCCTCGATGCTGGAAAAAATGCCGAAACTATCGGAAACTCTTCCTCCTTTTATTGTAAACAGTCTGCATCTTATGGATAGAGATACGGCTGTTCGTGCCATCCATTTCCCACAGACACAACATCAATTGGCTAATGCGATGCAAAGGATGAAATTTGAAGAACTTTTTTACATCCAACTCAACATCTTGCGTTATGCCAGCGACCAACGGAGAAAATATCGTGGGTATATCTTTTCTAAGGTGGGTGAGGTCTTTAACACGTTCTATAATAGATATCTTCCATTCGAACTTACTGGAGCACAAAAACGTGTCATCCGTGAGATAAGAAAAGATTGTGGTAGTGGACGACAAATGAATCGTCTTTTGCAGGGTGATGTGGGGTCTGGAAAGACTCTTGTTGCCCTCATGTCGATGCTTATTGCTATAGACAATGGATACCAGGCTTGCATCATGGCACCAACGGAAATTCTGGCAGAACAGCACCTCGCAACCATCCGTGACTTTCTTAAGGATATGCCAATAAATGTGCAGTTGCTTACTGGTATCGTCAAGGGAAAGAAGAGGGAAAAGATTTTGTCCGAACTACTCGATGGAACAATAGACATCCTTGTCGGCACTCATGCCATAGTCGAAGATACCGTGCAATTCAAAAATCTTGGTTTTGCCATTGTTGATGAGCAACATCGCTTCGGGGTGGCACAACGAGCAAAATTATGGCAGAAAAATGCGAATCCACCGCATGTTCTTGTCATGACGGCAACACCAATTCCTCGTACTTTGGCAATGACAGTGTATGGCGACCTTGACGTGAGTATCATTGACGAGTTGCCACCGGGTCGCAAACCGGTGAACACCATTCATAAACAGGAAAATCAAACTGTCAGTCTGTATGATGGCATCCGTCAGCAGGTAAATGAAGGCAGACAGGTATATATAGTCTTTCCTCTCATTGAAGAAAGCGAAAAGATTGATTTGAAAAATTTGGAAGACGGGTATGAGCATCTGCAACGTGTCTTCCCGGAATTTCGACTGAGCAAGGTTCATGGCAAGATGAAACCTGTTGAGAAGGAATTGGAAATGCAACGGTTCGTCAATGGAGAAACACAAATACTTGTTGCAACAACAGTTATTGAAGTGGGAGTGAATGTTCCTAATGCATCTGTCATGGTCATCATCAATGCAGAACGTTTTGGATTATCTCAACTTCATCAACTGCGGGGACGAGTAGGACGTGGTGCCGATCAAAGTTATTGTATTCTTGTCACCAAAGACTCTGTCAATAATAAGAGTGATGTACGCAAACGTATAGATATAATGTGTGAAACCAATGACGGTTTCGCCATTGCTGAGGCTGACCTTAAACTACGAGGACCTGGCGATTTGGAAGGTACTCAGCAAAGTGGAATGGCTTTCGACCTCAAGTTAGCTGACATTGCCCATGATGGTATCATTGTACAGATGGCTCGCGATGAGGCACAGGCGATAATAGATGCCGACCCCGATTGCACGAATCCTGATTATTCCCTTGTGTGGCGTCGTCTTGCAGAGTTGAAAAAAGACAACATCAACTGGGGAGCAATATCATAAAAAATCCAGTTTTTTAACGATTCTTTGACAATTACATACTCCGCCGTGTGGAAGTTGTTTGTTTTTTTGAAAAAATGATGTACCTTTGTGGCGGTATTGAAAAATAGAATTCTAAATATAAAGGTATTATGAAATTCAGTAATTATGATTTTGCCGGTAAGAAGGCTTTGGTACGCGTAGATTTCAACGTGCCTCTTGATGCAAATGGAAATATAACGGACGATACTCGTATTCGTGGTGCAGTGCCTACTTTGAAGCACATCCTCGAGAATGGTGGTGCTGAGATTATCATGTCACACATGGGAAAACCAAAAGGTAAGGTAAATGCCAAGATGTCGCTAAAGCAGATAGTTCCTGCTGTGAGCAAGGCTCTTGGTGTTGATGTCCTGTTCTGCGATGACTGTGCTAAGGCAAAGGCTATGGCTGACGCTCTGAAACCAGGCGAGGCCCTGTTGCTTGAAAACCTCCGCTTCTATCCTGAAGAAGAGGGTAAGCCTGTTGACATTGAAAAGGAAGACCCTAAATATGATGAGGCTAAGGCTGCCATGAAGGCAAGCCAGAAGGAGTTCTCAAAGACGTTGGCTTCTTATGCTGACTGCTATGTGAACGATGCATTCGGAACTGCTCATCGTCGTCATGCTTCTACTGCTGTTGTCGCTGACTTCTTCGACAAGGATAACAAGATGCTTGGACTGTTGATGGAAAAAGAAGTGACTGCTGTTGACAACGTGCTGAAAAACATAAAGCGTCCTTTCACTGCCATCATGGGTGGCTCAAAGGTGAGCACAAAGATTGGTATCATCGAAAACCTTATGGACAAGGTGGATAACCTTATCCTCTGCGGTGGTATGACCTATACTTTCAAGAAGGCTGAAGGTGGTAAAATCGGTAATTCTATCTGTGAGGATGACAAACTGGATCTTGCTCTTGAAATCAAGCAGATGGCAAAGGACAAAGGCGTGAACCTTGTGTTGGCAACAGATTCTGTCTGTGGTGACGACTTCAGTAATGATTGCAATACGCAGATAGTTCCTGCTAACGACATCCCTGAAGGATGGGAGGGTATGGACATCGGTCCTGAAACACGCAAGGCTTTTGCTTCTGTCATCGAGTCAGCAAAGACTATCCTGTGGAATGGTCCTGCTGGTGTCTTCGAGTTTGAGGCATTCTCTGCAGGTAGCAAGGCTGTTGCTGAGGCTATCGCTGTGGCAACGGCAAACGGTGCTTTCTCTCTCATCGGTGGTGGCGACTCTGTGGCTTGTATCAACAAGTTCAACATGGTTGACAAGGTTTCCTACATCTCCACTGGTGGTGGTGCTCTGCTTGAGGCAATAGAGGGTAAGGTACTTCCTGGTGTTGCTGCTGTACAGGAATAAAATAGGAAGTAAAAAAGTACAATAAACCGAAAGAAAGTAAAAAAATATTTGGTTTTATGGTCGGTTTGTTGTACTTTTGCAACCGCTAATCGGAAATGATTAGTGTCTTGGTACCTTGAATGAGCGGCTTAGTTACCGGTCTGCAAAACCGTGAAGGGCGGTTCGACTCCGCCAGGTACCTCAGAAAAAGTTGGATTTCTTCCAACTTTTTTCTTTTCTTTTGTTTGGAAGAAATATTTTTTATACTTTTGTATCTAGATAGGGCGTATCGGTTTGATTGGGATACTCATCAATTCTTTTCATGAAACCGAGTGACAAATGTGGTCAATGGCGGGTCACGCCTTCGGGTAGCAGAAATGTCGGTGAATTACAGCGATTACATAACACTCAAATCCTATTCCTAAGGAGTTTCATCACATCATCGAACGTCCTTTCTTTTTTTATCCTTCCGCTCTGCTGTATATTCTTGAATGTTTTTTGTACTTTTGCATGCGGTAATGAAAAGAATCCTTTTTGCTCAGTTCCTCTTATCTGTGCTTCTCATCTGCGATGGGTGCAGTGGGTGTGGCAGTCATGATGATGCCGATGATGTCATCCATACTCCTTTCGGCGATGTGGTGATGGCAGATGCTGATACGTTGCCTACTACAACATCACAGGATGCGAATTACGACTTGCCGGACATGGAGAAGACGGGAGAACTGATTGTGCTTACTCTAGAGGGAAAGAATACTTTCTATGAGTTTCGCCGCAGGGCATTGGGCGCGGAGTATATGCTAGCAGAACGCTTTGCTCGTTCTTTGGGCATGTTCATCCGCTGTGAGGCTTGCCGCGACACTCTTGACATGGTACGCCGTCTGCGTGATGGCTCTGGTGACCTCATCGCCTATCCGTTGCCACGCCATTTCATTACTGCCGACAGCATAGATCTTGCTCCTGCTGGTGCTGCTCTCGACAGTGGCGAATGGGCTTGTCGCAAACAGTCACCACAACTGCAGAAAGCTCTTGCTTCGTGGTATAAGAAGGGATTACGTGCTGAGGTGGCTCGTGATGAAAGGATGATGATTATGACTGGTGGTGTCACCCGTCATATCTATTCGCCTATCTATGACAGACGCGGGGGAAGGATAAGTGTCTATGACCATCTGTTCAGACGTTATTCCAGCAGATGTGGATGGGATTGGCGGCTACTGGCTGCACAATGTTATCAGGAGAGTATGTTCGATGCTGATGCACAATCTTTTGCTGGTGCGAGGGGACTGATGCAACTCATGCCGAGTACGGCGGAACATTTCGGATTGCCGAGAAAGGACATCTTCAATCCGGAAAAGAATGTGGAGACTGCTTGTGAGTATCTTAATGCCTTGATGTATAAATACCGTCATGTCACTCCTGCTCATAACCGTATCAAGTGGGTGCTGGCAGCATACAACTGTGGCTCGCTTCACTTGGAGGATGCTCAGGCTCTTGCCCGTCAGGATGGAATGAATGCGGTGTGGAACTGGGAACGGATAGCACCATACGTCCTGAAACTGGAGAGTTCAGAACACTATACAAATCCTGTTGTCCGTCATGGTTACATGCGCGGACACGAGACGGTAAACTATGTGAATAATATCATGTACAGATGGAATCAGTATCGCGGTGTCGTAGGACCTAACCGATGATACCGAGCATCTTGCGCGCTTCTTCTGGTGTCGCCACCTCACATCCTATAGAATGTATCATCTCAACAAGGCGTTCTACCAACTCTGCATTAGTGTGAGCGTATTTGTCTTCCTTGTATCTGAAACTGTCTTCGAAGCCTACGCGCACAGCATTTGCTCCCATCCCTATGGCACAGGCGAGGATGCTGAAGTCGTCCATCTGGTCGTGGTTGATACCCCATGAAGAGCCTGCCTCTCCCAGTTGACTGAGGAAATAAAGGTTGCGTCCTGTGGCAGAGAGATTGCTGGACGTGCCTTTGCCTACGCAGAAGTTATAGTGCAATGGTCTTTTCAGTACGCCTTCATTAGCGAGTTTCGTGCACGTCTCCACCATGCTGAGGTCGAAGAGTTCCATCTCTGGCACTACGTGCGTTTCTTCCATCCTCTTTGCCCAGTAACGGATGTCGGGGAGGGTGTTTACATATACAGATTCGCCGAAGTTTACGGAACCCATGTTCAGTGAGGCAATCTCCACTTCTGGAACATTGAGGCAGACGCATCTTTCTTCGAGCGTGAGTGATGAAAGTCCACCTGTGGAACCTTGTATTATGATGTCTGCATCGTGATGAATCATTTCTATTGTCTTGCTGAATACGTCAAGGTCGAATGTCTGTTCGCCTTTGAGGTCGCGTGTGTGCAAGTGTACCATGCAGGCTCCTGCTTTGGCACAGTTCAGTACGTCTTCTGTTATCTCTTCTGGTGTCAGAGGGTTCTTGCAAGGAGCAGGAATCTCTTTCCCAACGTGGCAGACAGGTGCCACAGTAACGATTATCTTTCTCATTGTTATCTTAGTTTTATGAATACTTCTTTCAATGCGTCTTTATCTCCTACGTTGCCGGGGAAGATGATGTACGGAAATCTGTCCGTCATGATACATGGAACTCCACTCAGAATCTGTCCCAAGACGCGTGCTGTCTTTACTTTCAGTCCCTTGCACAGTATGTCGTGCGATGTGATTCCGCCTTTTGCAATCAGATATGACGGTGTGAAAGGCAGATGCTGTACTATGGACACAAGGAAGTCGCTTATCGTCTGTCCCATCTTCTGCCGTTTGTCGGCATCGTCAAGACGCACCTCTTTACGTGAGGTGTAGATGACTGGCGTTATATGCTGTGCATTGAGGGCAGAAAGTCTTTGTGTCACTTCTTTCCGTAGTGATTCTGGTGTGTGTAGTATCTCTTCTACATCAACTTCCACACCTTCTGTACCGTCACATTTTAGTAACTCTTCCAACTGCCCCGTTGTCTTTTTGACGTGTGAGCCTACGATGACGACACCGCAACTATTGTCAGTCCCATTTTCCAGTATGTCTTTCTCTAGCAGTGGTTGGTCAGGGACGTGTGCCATTGCCTTCGGAAGTGATGATGAACTGCGTATAACCACAGCACCGTCAAAGTGTTCCGTGTCCGTCAGCAACCGCTGTGCATAGTCGTCCAACTGCTGATAACAGTTGGCATTGACAATGTCGTAGCCGTCAGCATTGCCTCCTTTTTCCTTTATGTATTCGTGCAGTTCAGAGTGGTGGTATCCGAAGACGTTGTCTTTTGCAAACTCTGTTTCCGATACTGGTATCTTCCTCCCGTCAGCAATCATATAGTGTATGCCTTCTTCCGTCACGCGTCCTGCCTCGATGAAGGCTGGGCAGAACGGAGTCTTTGCCCATATCTTAATGTCATGCTTTCGGAGAACATCTTTCATTACGTCAGTCTCCAGTGGGAAATGTCCTCTGAGACATGAGTCGCTGCGGCTTATGAAGACAAGTCTGTCGTCTTCCATCCCATGCGTTTTCTTGAAATGTCCGTATTCTTCCAGCACAGCCTCCATGGCACTCTCCGTGGTTGCGGCTGCATCATCACGCGTCATCGCCCGTGTGTTGGTAAGGATGTAGAAGAAGTCTTCTTTGTCCTCAAAGGCAGTCCTCAGGTTTTCCTTGCTCCAGTCGGTGACGAGCAGACATCCCTGTACGGTCTGTATGCCCGTAGGGTCGTCATCAAATACTATTATCTTCCTCATCGTTCCTGATTATAGGTTTCAGTGGGTTGATGAATGCAAACAGCACAGCACTTATGATGAGCATACCTGCAATCATATACAGAGGCATATTGTAGTCGTTGGATGCCTGTACCAGATATCCGAACAGTATGCCACAGAAGAAACCTCCGATGTTTCCTGCCGTATTCATGGCACCGGAAATGGCTCCTGCGAAATTCTTTCCCATGTCGATGCACAATGCCCATGCACTCGGCAGCATAAGGTCGAAGATACCGAAACAGAGACTGAGGAATACGAAGACAGCCATCTTTCCCGGAATGAATGCTGCGAAGAACATACATAGTGCAGAGATGGCAAGACAGGCACTGCCTATTGCCTTGCGACCAATCTTCAAACCATATTTCTTACTGAGGTAATCAGTTAGATAACCGCCACAGATATTTCCTATCATACTCATCACAAATGGCACTGCAATGGCGTATGTCAGTTCGGACTTCTCAAACCCGCGACCCAGTTCCATGAAGGTAGGAAACCAACTGAAGAAAAACCAACTACCAAAGGCATAGAAGAAATACATGGCACAGATAATCCAGAAATTCTTTGAATGGAATATCATTGCCCAAGGAATCTTTGGCTTTTTCGACTTGTCAGCAACATCTTCCGTTTCCGTTATCGTTATCGTTATCGTTTCCGTTTTATCTCTGTAAAACCAATACCATACTATTGCCCAGACGATGCCTACAGCACCGAGGATGTAGAAGGCACTGCGCCATCCCAGAGTCACCATCACTGGTATCACAACGAAAGGAGTCAGAGCACCGCCCATACGACTGGCAGCCCATACATATCCTTGAGCCTTGCCCACCTCGTGTTTGTCAAACCATCTGCTGATGACACCAGTGGAACAAGGACTTGAACCTGCTTCGCCCACACCGAACATGAAACGTATGAACAATAGCGACATCAGTCCTCCTGCCATGCCTGTGAAGGCAGTGAAACACGACCACCACAGCACTATCAATGCCAGCACCTTCCTGTGTCCGTGCTTGTCACCGAAGGCCCCCATAGGAATCTGCATCAGACCATAGGTAAGGATGAACGCACTCTGTACCCATCCCCAACCACTCGGCGAGATGTCAAGGTCTTTCATTATCTCCGACCCAGCCACACTGATGTTTATCCTGTCGAGGAATGTCACCACCCCCAATAACACCAGCATCACAAGGATAATGTTTTTCTTTTTCTTCATAATGTTTTCAGTCTTTATAAGTCTTTTCGAGCCCCCTTAAACTCTAAACTTTAAACTCTAAACTTTAAACTCTTAAACAAGTCCTCTTTCTTCAAGAAACTTCTTCAGACCTTTCACGCCCGATACAGGAGAAGACAGCACAGGCTTGCCCGTCATCTCAGCCAGTTTCTTTTCCATCCTTGCCATAGACCCCTGAGCAAGTACGAACAAGTCCACCTTGTCGGCGATAGCCATCGCAGCCTCTGCGATGAGTCTGTCGTGAGTTTCTCCGTCACCGCTCTGCCCTGCGGCAAAAGCACCGTCAGCAAGTCCGTCAACGAGTACCACCTCACGACCAGCCTCCTTAGCACATCTCTCCAGCAGACGGCGTGTAGGGTCGAGAGTTGTAGGTAGGGTAGAGATGACAGCGATGCGCTTGGCACTCGTCACAGCCTCCATAGCCATAGGGTAGTCGATACGGAACACCGGCACAGGAGCATATTCGTTGCCGAAATCAGCGATGTCACCAACAGAAGAACAGCAGTTGAAGATGACGTCAGCACCACTGTCGGCAGCAGCGATATAGTTCGACAGCAGACGGCGGCGCACAGCAGGTGTTACCTTGTTGTTGGCGATAACCTCCTGTATAAGCGAATCGTCAGCGATGTGATTAAGTTTAACCTCGGGCAGAATCTCTTTGAAAATCTTAGTCATCGGCTCTACCAAAGCCATGGCTGTATGAACACAAACTACTCTTGTCATAGTAATATATTTTTTTACGGTTATACGGTTATGCGATTATACGGTTATCGTTATCGTAGAGAAACGTATCGTAGCGTCAGCGTATTGTTAATTTGAAATGCAAATGTACTAATTTTTTATTGCAAACACAACGGATTTGTTTTTTTTGTTATTTTTGCAGTGCAGCCAATAGTGCGTGAAATCTTCACAAACTTCGTTTCCGCAGTGTTGGCTACACCTCAGCATAATGAAAGCAAGCTTTCCTTCTGCATTCGGTTTGCACAACACTTCACTAAGAAATCGAAAATCTTCAATAACTTTTTTGTAATTCACTTTTTTGGTCCTCGCTTTTTTATGTTTCTCGCAGAGGAAATTAAGAATTCCATTCTTTTCTTCCTCCTCGTCTCAGCAAATCAAATAAATTTGTTTGCATTCCTCTCGTCGTCAGTTCCGCTTGCTTTGCAAGTATTGTCTATCATAATAAATCATTCTTGTAAGTGAACTTTCAATTCTGATTTCTTATTCTATCCAAGTCCTATTTCATAGTCC
>JAGHTI010000050.1 GCA_018065415.1 Candidatus Equicola stercoris | reverse complement strand
AATGCCCTGTTGCTTAACGAATTAAAAAACATAAGGCACAACGGTCTTTATACCATTGTGCCTTATATTTTTTGTGTATGTATAAATATTATTAACAACATATTACTAAACAAATAAAAAGAAAAGAAAGATGAAAAAGATTTTATTATTTGCCATTTTAACAATGGTTTTCAGTGTGAGCTTTGCTCAGGACGAATTTGGTCAGAGGTCTTTAGACGAGCGTAAGGCTTCGATAAAAGAACGTGCAGAAATTTTGAAACTTGAGGTTAACGCTATCGATAAAAAACTGATGAAGATGGCGAAGAAGGAGGCTAAACGTATTGCTAAACAGGGCTGGGAACCTGCAAGAGGAACTCTGCCTTTGGAAGCACAGTTGTATAAGCTTTATGAAAAGGAATTCACGATGAATGGTTCTTGGCCAAAATACATTATTGGTAGAGACCAGGCTACAGGAAGTAGTATCGGTGCTGCAAAACTGCAGGCGGAGGCTCAGGCTCGTGTTGATATCGCCAGACAGATTGGTGTGGAAATTGCAGGTTTGATAGAAAACTCAAAACAGAATAGAGAAATATCAGATGTTGATGCAACTTCTATTACTTCTACTATGAGCGAAACTCAGGAAAAATTCAATCACTCGTTGAAGAGGACTGAAAATGCTGTTCAGATGTTTCGCAAGCTTGCTGACGGAAATTATCAATTTAGCATGACAGTGACCTACGATGGAGGTGTGGCAAAGGATGACCTGTTGAAGTTATTTGAAGAAAAGAGTGCCGACATGAAGGCAAAACTTGAAAAATTGTTGGAAGCACAATAAAATTAAAAAAAAGCATAAATGCGATTTGTAAAGCATATAGCCATAGTGTTTCTTGCTGCTATCATTGCTGGTTTCTTTGCATTGGTGGCATTGTACGTAAGGCCGCTCGACCCGATAAAAAGGGCTATAAAAGATTTTTCGTTCAGTGACATATACTATGAGATAAAGAGTGAGACGGACAGTGAAGACCTCAGTTCGCTTATCACAATAGTGGATTTGACGAAACTGACAAACCGTTCGGACATAGCACAGACGCTGATTGACATTGAGTCGTGCGGTCCGAAGGTGATTGGGCTTGACTGTTGCTTCGACAATGTTGGCGAAGACTTTGCTGCTAACGACTCACTGATAGAGGTGGCAGAAACGTATGACAACATAGTCTATGCAATGAAGTTTCTCAACTATGCCAACGACTCTGTTGGGCATACGCTTGCCATTCACTCGTTCTTCAGCGACATTGTAGAGATACCAGAAGGTACGGTGAACATGCCTCGTGGACGATATGACAGTATGAAACGCAAGGTGTCGCTGGCAGAGAAACACAATGGCAAGTTGTATCCGTCGCTAATATCGCTGGTGTCAGACATCTACATGGGCAAGCAGACGAAGCATGATGAGGTGGTTGACTTGGCTATAAACTTCTCACCAACACGCTTTACGGTGCTCAACCCTGACGAGGTAAAGAAGAATCCAGACTTGATACGCGACCGCATAGTGCTCTTCGGAAGCATGTTTGAGGACAGTGATTGGCATTGGACACCAGTGGGGAAGATTCCAGGAGTGGAGTTGATAGCATACGGAATACAGACCGTCATATATAATAAGGATGTGAAGACGATAAAGGGCATATTGTTCGTATTAATATCGTTCATCATCGTACTGATTGTCCAAATGATTCAATCATGTTTCTTGGACTGGACATCGAGGGCGAAAAGCTTGTTTGTAAAGTTCGTTGTGGGCTCGCCTTACGTGCTGGGAATAATGACATTCCTCCTGTCGGCAATATTCGTCTGGATTAGCTTTATCGTTTTCATGAAGTACAACGTGAGCTTCAACCTTGGTTGGGCAATGTCGGTGATAGCATTCTTCGGTACATCAAGAAAGATGTATGCTGCCATAATGGACTATACATTTGCATTGAAAGAAAAAAGAAAAAATAAACAACAATCTAACAAATGAAAACCAATAGAATATCATCAATTCTAATCATGTTGGCAGTGTTCATGTGTATGCCAACACTTGCTAGCAGTCAACAATTGACGGTAGCATACGCAGGTGGAGGTGTGACCAGAACATTGAAAGGCAAGAAACTGCCAGTTCGCACTAATGATAGACTGTCGTCATCAGACTTTGTCACTATTGAATATGGTGGCAAACTTGATTTGCTTGACGTGAAAAACTCTAAGCGAATCATACTGAAGTCGCCGGGTGCAGGAAAACTGTCGGTGCTTGCATCATCAGATAAGAACAATGTTGTGACTCTGACAAAGAGTTATATGGCATACATACAAAAGCAGTTGACAAACAAAGGCTTGTTCAGCAAACAGCGTCAGTGTGACTTTGCCACTGTGACTCGTTCCGTTCAGGTAGAAGAAGAAAAGTCGGACAAGGACCTCACGTTTGAGGAACGTATTGAGAAAAAGTATCGCGAGTTCTATGAACGTACAAACAAGAAGTTCTATGCATTTCGAGACGAGTGCAACCGTAAGTATGCAGACTTTTTGCGTAGGGCATGGATACCAACAAAGCCATCAGAGCCTGTGAGCATACCAAAAAAACGTGATATACATCCATTGGAACTGAAGCCAGACACTATGCATGCTGATACAGCTTACGTGCTCCAAACGATAAAGGGCTTGGAAGCAACGATAAAGGGACTGGAATCAACGGCTAAACCTATCGATGGAATCAAAGAAATAAAGCCAGAGGAACTGAAAATAAAAGACAATAACATATTGTTGTTTGAATATGGGGCTAATGCCAAGATGCCGTTCAATTATTTTGGTACAGAACTCAGTGTCAGTCTTGATGAGACAAAGCGTCTTAACATAGGAGAACTGACGAGAAATAATGTGGCAGATGCTTTTGAGAGAATATCAAAGGAACGTATGCTCGACAATTTGCTGATGGACTGTCTTGAAATAAAGGAGAAATATAATCTCTGCGATTGGGGCTACTTGCAAATGCTTAACATCATCTGCAACCAATTCTGTGGCGATGAAACAAACGAGTCGGCACTTCTTATGGGATATCTTTATAGCCAATCTGGTTATAAGTTGAAATATGCGATGGATGATAAACATAATCTGTATGTTTTAGTCGCAACAAAGCACTCCTTCTATGATAAACCTCGTTATTGGGTGGTTGACGATTGGTATTATCCGACAAACGACGTAAAAGATGTGTTGGAAATATGTCCGGGAAATTTTGCAAACGAACAAGGACTGTCGCTGTTTATTCCAAAACCTCAAATCTTTGCTGACAATGGCGATGAGGCCACAGGTTCTGCCACTTTGCTCGTCGAAGAGAGGACAATAACATCAAAGAAATATCCTGATTTCCAGATTAAGGTAAAGTCAAACAAGAACATATTGGATTTTTATGATACTTATCCATGTTCATACATAAACTACGACCCATACACAATGTGGCTGATATATGCGGAAACGCCTATGAATGATTATATCAAAAGCCAGATTTATCCTGAGTTAAAGGAAAAACTTGCGGGGTTGTCCGATTATGACAAGGTGAGCAGAATTCTGAATCTCCTTCAAACGGGATTGGTGTATGAATATGATGACAGTATTTGGGGAATGGACCGTGCATTCTTCCCAGAAGAGACACTATCCTATAAATACTGCGACTGCGAGGACCATGCGATATTGTTCACCAGACTGGTGCGTGACCTCGTTGGTTTGGAATGTAGCCTTGTTTATTACCCAGGTCATATGGCTGCTGCTGTTCGTTTTAATGAAGAACAGCCGGGAGTATATTATATAGACAAGGAAACAGGTAAGCATTTCACTGTTTGCGACCCAACAATAAAAGGTCTAGGATGTCCTATTGGTACTCCTATGGATATATACAACGAAACAACTCCAATGTTGATACCGCTTGAATATCCAGTACCTTCGGGGAATTGATAATTAACAACTAAATACAACCAAAAATTGATAAAGTTATGAAAAAGATTCTTAGTATTAGTTTATTCCTGCTTTGCACAAGCACTATGTTGTTTGCACAGAGCGAAGCAGTCATTGGCTCTGCCACTTCGCAAGTCGAAGACACATTGGCTTTCGGACGGGTAGTTTCAGTATCGAAGATGCCAGAACCAACAAAGGGTTTTACAAATTCTTCGTTCACCGTCTTCCCTTATTCTTCATCGAACGTGTATTCGCTTAGGGGATTATCGGTAGTGGAGTTTGTAAATAATATAGATAAGGGACATCTCAGTCCTGCAAGAAACGATATTGCACTGATTTATGGCAAGAAGAATCCGAAGGTAGCGATATATTCTGCTACAAAGCTCCGTACATTTAAGAAAAGAGTGAAAGCAGAAGGACTTGTTCCAGTTTGTATTGCATACTCTCCAGACTCAAAAACGCTTACCGTTGCATCAACGGATAAATCCTTGTATGTTTTTGAAACACAAAAATATACACTCTTGAGAAAAGTGCAAATAGATTGCGTACCATCAAAGATTATTGTAAGTCCTAATAACTTCTTTGTTGTAGCTATTGACGGACATAGTGCAAAGGTGATAAACTTTGAAACGGGAGCTCTGCGTAAAAATATTGACTGCGGTTCCGATGTTACAGACATAGCATTTACATTAGACGGCTATTACCTCGGTGTACTTTCAAAGACAAAACTTTCAACATTCAATGGTAAGACATTGGAGGCAATGAAGGAATATACGAATGTTGGTAATGCTATAGCTTTGGCAATGAACGAAGACAATAAACATGCTGCGATTATAACAGACGAAGAACATGTGACTGTAGTTAACATTCTGCACCCTGAAGACCACGATTTCTTTGATGTTGTGGGCAAAGGAATGACATCAGTGGCTATGGTAGAAACACACGCAGGAAAAACATGTGTCATCAATGATTCACATCTAGGCATAACATTTAGAGACTTAGGCATCTTGGCACCAAACTATGGTCAGCTTGTATCAGAAGAGTTATCTGCTCGTTTGGCTTTATGGGAAAAGCGTATGCCTGGTGAGTCGTTGGAAGAATACAACAGCCGTGTCAATGATGAGAGCCGTAATCAAATGAGAAATTCACTTCGTGATGAAATCGTCGGCAAAATGGCTTCAGGCTTGTTTGACGCTAACGATCTCTCACTCAGTTATGACTCAAAAACTCAATTGATAAGTATCGGATTCAAGACGATGCCAGCCATCGCTCTGGGGATGCTTGCAGAGGAGGCTCACTCATTGATGAAACCTGGTAACATTTCATTGTCAAATCCTATATATGGAATCAACGAGAATGACATGATAGAGATGATCTATGCTGACATCAAGAACATGGAAACAGGAAAACTCTATGTCTATGACAAACGTGCTGGTAAGATGAACTATATAAATGATAATGATGTGGTGGATTTGGAGATTGTGAAAAAATCAAGCATGGAGACAATAAAACTTGAGGAGATTAAAAAAGCTGTCGTTGAAACTGCACAGCAACAGAACCTGATTTCAGAACATACTAGCATTCAAGTTAACACAACTCCAGTCAATGACATTGATGCAGATGGAAACAAGATTGTGAACTATAATGTAAGTTTCTCTTACGAAGTGGATTCAATGTATTCATTCAAAGAAGACTTCCCTTCTGGACGCTACAAGACAGAAATGTCGAATGCTGCTATGTCAACTTTGAAGATTATCAAGCAGGCATTTGAAACAGACTTTGCTGAATATATCAAGGCTGGCAAGAAAGTTAAGATAAAAATCACTGGAACAACCGATTCTTCACCAGTAATTAGAACCATCCGCTATGCTGGAGAATATGGTGATGAAGTGTCACATCCTGTATATCAAGGCAAGGAACTTCAAACAGTAGAGGTCAGCAAGAAGACAGGTATCAACAGCAACGAACAACTGGCATTGCTCCGTGCACTTGGCGTGCAGAACTATATTGATAAGAATATCTCTTTACCTGACATGAATAAGGAGTATATTTACAATATGATTATCGCAAAGGAGAAGGGAAGCCAGTTCAGAAGAATCAACGTTGTATTCACGTTTATTGACGCATTTTAATTTATTATGAAAGTAAAAAAAGCCATAGCGACAGCAATATTCAGTGTGCTGCTTGCTCCAATATATGCACAAAATGACTCTATCTATAACATTGGTGTAGCAGATTTGGAAACATTTCAGACAAAACTTCAAGTAGGAGATAAGGAATCTGCCTATTTGAAATTGGAAGAATGTACCAATATCTTCATGGACATAATAAAGATGGGAACTCCATCGAGTCCGGCATACGAAGGCTCACGCAGTAACTTACGACAGGTTCATCCGCATTTGGAGAGCGCTGCATATTACTTCACACGTATGCAGGACCCTAAAAAAGCTTTGGCTTTTACTTTACTTTATCTTGAAATACCAAAACTGGGAACTTTCAGTGGCGAAACGTTTGCTACCGATAGAAACTATCCAAACCTTGTGTATTATGCCGCATCGGAGTCGTATAATTCTGGCAATTTCGACAAGGCGGTGGAGTATCTAAATGACTATATCAATACCAACGACCTCACTCGTCGTCGTGATGCCATGCTCTATCTCATGTCTGCATGTCATCTGACGCAGGAGGAATCGTTGCGTGTTCAGATTCTCCATCAGTCATTGCGTGAATATCCGGATTACTATCCATTCATCGTTATGGCGATGCAGGAGGCATATAATGGTGGAGATTATGTGACAGCACAAAGTTATCTTGATAAGGCATTGGCACAGAAGCCGAACGAAATGGAACTGCTTAACGTGCAAGGGAAAATCTATGAGCAGATGAACGACTACGAGAAGGCTACACAGATATACGAGAAACTGAACGCTATCAAGTCGGACGTTCTCGAAATCAACGAGCATCTGTCTCTGTGTTATTACAATCTCGGAGTGATGAATTTCAACCTTGCACTAAATACCACTAAAGACAGTGAGGCTAAACACCATAAGGCTGTCGCAGAGACATACTTCAATCGTGCAGTTCCATTGCTTCGCAAGGTTGTTGACTTTGAGAAGAAACCTGTAAAGTATCTTATTGCATTGGCTTCTTCCTACAGCTATTTGCAGAACAAGGCAGGATTTGACGAAGCCAACAATAAACTTGTGATGCTCGGACATTCTACTGTAGGAAAAGATGAGATGGCTGTTGTCATCAATGCCGAAGAAAAGAAAGAAAAACAAGAAACGTTTGCACAATACGTTGAACGCGAAACGATATCTCGTTATAAAGAATGGTATCGTCAGGGACAGTTTGAGGAGGAGGTGCAGTATAAGAAACGCACCGATGACGAAGGGTGTCGCGAAAAGATGAGGTCATTGCTGGATGAAGCTGAGAGGTATTACCTTTCTTTGTATGGAAAAATCACTGATAAAAAGGACTTCAGCCTTACTCAGCCTTATAACGTAAGAACAAAAACGTTCACTATAGAATCTGATATGTGGGGCGATTTCTCTCTTCAGGTTCCTAACTCTAAGAAGCAAGCGGAAAACTTCCGCGACAAGTGGAATGACATAAAAGTATCTTCCCCTAAGTATAGTGTGAATAGTGAAGGTCGTCTGATACTCTCTACCATGACGTTCGCTTTGCCTGGCAAACGTGAGTATGTCTATGTCAATGACGACCAAACAATCTATCGTCCTATACTTTCTGAGGTTAGGAATGAGGTGGCAAAGAAGATTATCGTGCCGACAAGTTCAGATGTTGACCGCAACATTCCAAGCAGTAGAGACATAAACGACAAGATGTTTGCTGTCATAATCTCCAATGAGGAATACAAATATGTTGACGATGTTTCGTTTGCCAACAATGACGGTGCCATCTTCCGCGAGTATTGCACCAAGTCATTAGGTGTGCCAGAGTCCCATATCAAGACTCTTTACAATGCCTCAAAGAATGAGATGGCACATGAGATAGGATGGCTGAAAAATGTGATTTCGAGTCATCCGAACTCGTCAGCGATTGTATATTATGCTGGACATGGAGTGCCTGACCCTGCAGACAAGGCTGCATACATGCTTCCTGTCGATGGCTTTGCTTCCGATGTTGCTGCAACAGGCTATTCTATGGAGAAAATGTACAAGGAGTTAGGCGATATGCCTGCTGAAAAAATTTTCGTATTCATCGATGCATGTTTCAGTGGGGCAAAGCGTGATGGTGGCATGATTGAAAGGGCAAGAGGTGTGGCTCTGGAGGTAAAGAAACCAAAGATACAGGGCAACATCGTCGTATTGTCTGCTGCTCAGGGAACGCAGACAGCACATCAAGATAACAATCAGCATCACGGAATCTTCACGTATTATCTGCTTAAGAAACTACAGTCATCACGTGGAAATGCCACCATAGGTGACATAAGCGACTATGTTACGACTGAAGTAAGTCGTGCTACGTCAATAAAGAATATCGAACAGCGTCCATCACTCTCCCATTCTGACGGCATACTTTCTGGTTGGGAGGACTGGAAATTGAAATAAGGAAAAACGAAAATCAGTTATAAAAAACGAATGAAACGACCACACATATTCATTTTTCTCTTTTTCTGCGTTTGTTACTCTGTGACTTTTGCTCAACGCACAGTTGTGTCAACAGGTACTTATACGTACATATTGAAAGACAATGAGACACCAAAAGCTGGTGAGCAGAAAGTCCTCGAACTCGCTATGCAGGATGCTGTAAAAAAGGCTTTCGGACGTAGGGTCGGAGTGAAGAACTTGTTGAACATTGGAAACAAGAACGGCGAATCGTCGTCCGACTTCTCGTCTTACGGGTGGAATCTTGTCAATGGAACGTGGGTAGAGACCATAGGAAAACCACAAATCAATCGCACTTTCGACGATGAAGGACACATCGTCTTTTCGTGCACCATCACGGGAAAGGTCAAAGAGGGTATTGATGATACCATAGACTTAGAGGTAAAAGCCCTCAAGGATCCTAATAATCTTTTGAGTGAATCATCGGAATTTTTCGGATCAACGGCTGGCGATAATCGTGGTGACAGGCTGTATCTCTATTTTAAAAGTCCTGTTGCAGGCTATTTGAATGTGTATCTCGTTGACGAGGACAACGGCATCGCTTATTGTCTGCTGCCTGAACGTGATGCCACAAGCGGTACGTACAAAGTAAGACGCAACCATGAATACTGCTTCTTTAAGGGTAAGGAGACCAATTCTGATAGGAGTGGCAGAGTGTACTTTACATGTGAGAAGCCAATAGAACACAATACAATACATGTGGTATTTTCACCAAGAGAGTTCCTTACATCGACTTTCGATTCGCACAAAGAGGACTATCTTGCCGACACATTGCCACTTTCCGACTACGAAGCATGGTTTGCAAGGCTCAGTGCACGCGACAGCCAGGTAAAGCGAGTTGCCATAGGCATCAAGTTACGTCAAATTAAATAATGTGTCGTTCCATTTTCAACTCATGCAAACAAATAAGTTTTACTGTCTGACGATTCTCTTTTTTGCTTTCGCATTGACATGTGGAGCCTCTATAAAAAATACGCTTCCGCCTGACGTACAACGCGATGTTGCAAAGATAACAAAGAAGACTGTAGAGCAATATACAAAGGAAGGATGGCGAGTAATGCCTGGTGATAAGGTGGCTTTCGAAGACCAGGTGGAGCAGATTGTCATCTATAGGTACTTCTTATCTGATAGATTTATCGGTGTTGAAGGCAATGGTGTGGACAGCGACATGGAACTTGCACGCCAGATGGCATCTACACAAGCTTTCGTGCAGTTGGCAGAACTGCTGAATGCACGAGTGGAAAGTGAGACATTGCAAATAATGAAGACTCGTGAAATGAGCGATGAAGAAGCACACAACTTTACATCATTGGTGCTTTCATCAATTATTGAAAGCGAAGAAAGCTTTGCCAGTTCCGTACTTGAGTTTACTTTTCGTCGCACTGACAAACATGGAAAATCAGAAATCCAAAGCTTTGTCTTTTACGACTTGAACGACTTATTATCACGACTTGGACAGAAATAAAAAAATCCTCGATAAATCGGGGATTTTTTGTTTTCTTTGTCTCTTTGCAGGTTAGAAGTTATCCATGTGCAGTTCGAAATAGCTCTGCGGATGAGCACATGTAGGACAAGTCTCTGGAGCTGCTTCACCAACAACGATGTGACCACAGTTGCGACATTCCCAAACCTTTACAGAAGACTTCTTGAATACCTCAGCAGTTTCAATGTTCTTCAGCAAAGCACGATAACGCTCCTCGTGTCTTTTCTCTATAGCTGCAACAAGACGGAACTTTTCTGCCAATTCAGGGAAACCTTCTGCTTCTGCTGTCTTTGCAAAACCCTCATACATGTCAGTCCATTCGAAGTTCTCACCTTCAGCTGCACATTTCAGGTTCTCTGTAGTGCTACCGATTCCGTTCAATTCCTTAAACCATAACTTTGCATGTTCTTTCTCGTTGTCAGCAGTCTTGAGGAAGAGTTCTGCAATCTGTTCAAAACCCTCTTTTTTTGCCTTCGATGCAAAATAAGTGTACTTGTTACGAGCCTGACTTTCGCCAGCAAACGCTGCTTCCAGATTTTTCTCGGTCTGGGTACCAGAATACTTTGTTGTCATGTTCTATTAAATTTTGATATTAAACTATTACTATAAAATTGTGATTAAAACTATTAGCTCTACCTTTTTGAGAAAATTGTCGATTCCAAAGGGTGAAATCCTTTTGTTAAAAGTCAGAATTCTCTTTCTTCGAGAAAGCCTTATAAAGTTTTTCGCCTATCTTGTCTTTCTTGAACTCTTTTTCATGTATGAAAGGAGTTGTCGTAAGACGAACCTTTATGACACCGCTTTTAAGCTTCTTTATCTGTGCTTCCGTTATCTCAAACTGTGCCATCCCCACCTGCGAGCTAGTATCATGGAAGGTATCACCGAAGAAGTACGTATCGCCCTTCTTCTCTCTAAAACCGAGATTCTTGCCAGACAGTTTCAGCACCTCATTGTCACCAGTACGCAACAGCATCTCTGGAGAATCTGTGAACCCCAGACTACCTCCATTATCTACTGCGACAATGATGAAAGCCTTTTTATCCTGACGTATTGAGGAATATTCCACATGACAACCATCCTTCGAGAACGTATCGTGTGAATAACTTGCATCTTGTGCATTTGCAGAGGCGCAGACAAGCATTAAAGCACCGAATATTACTGATAATCTTTTCTTCATAGCATTGCAAAAATACATATTATTTTTCATATTGACAAAAATTTCATCCTTTTTACAGAGAATTTATGGATATAGAAACTCTAGGCTTCCATTAATTGCTGGAATGTAATCTACCAGATTTGCTAATACGAAAGTTCATTGTTCTCTAGTTCCCAAATTCCACTTCTCATAGAGAAGTCTTTTTTGCGTAGCACCTTTAGGTGCTCTCTGCCCTCTGCGAGTCATTGGCTCTGCCACTTCGCTAGTCGAAGAAACAGAAGCGAGAAACAGAAAAAACTCCGTTTTAACGGTTTCCATTTTTTGATAACATTAGAGTAAAACTCTATGCTCTCAAAAATAGAAAATCTAAAAAAATATAAATTTTTTTTGTTTCTGTGTTCGGTTTGTAGTAATTTTGCCAGCGTAAAGCAGTGTAAATTTGCTGAATAATGTGACTAAATTTGAAGTGAAAAAAATAATAGCCGGCAAACAGCAACAATCTCAATTTGAAATTGATTTTGTGGTGAATACAGGGTGGAATAAAATATATATCCAATCTGCATTAAATGTGGATTCGCCCGAAAAACGTGCACAGGAAACCTTTTCTCTACATCACACATCCGATTCTTTCCGTAAGATGGTAATATTGGATGGTAATAGCCACTATCGCGTGGACGAAGAGGGAATCGCATATATAGGAGTAATACCATTCTTGCTGCAAGCAGACTTGTTAGAAGTTTGAGAAACTCCAACCTCTAACACAGTTCGAAAGGTTCGAGATGTCTGAGGGGTTTGAAAGGTTTGATGGTAAAGAGGGTCGAGAAGGAAAAGATTCTATTCGCAAAAACTCTGCGTAGCACCTAAAAGGTGCGCTCTCTGCTCTCTGCGTAAAAAACTCATAAAACCGCAAATGATTATTTTGCTTAATACAACATCCCGAACATCCAAAGTGGAACGACATTCAATGCTCCATACTCAATGTCATCCTTTACTACATAAGCATTTTCCACATTCCGAATCTGCTTCTGCTTTTTGTTTCGTCCACCAACCTCAAAAGTATAGTCACCAACGCAGAAGTCTGACACGGCAGAGGTTATAGGATCATTCACCACACGCAATTGGTTCATAAAGAATGTCTCTCGCACATTTCCTATTTCTGCATGACCTGTCTTAGCAAGTACATAAATGAGATTAGTGTTCTCTAGATAGACCTTATCCACCTTACCCAAGGAACGTACACCGCCCGTCTGGTTGCGTAACTGCGTGATAAGCCCTACTTCCTCTATAAATAGCAGATAGTCGGCTACGTTGTTGCGTGAGATGCCTAGAACTTCAGCCAGCGTGACCATGTTCGGCTTGAAAGGTACGCTCTCGGCAATAACTGCCATGAGACGTTTCAGTTTTCTACCTGTCGATACATTCATGTTAGCATATTCTGGAATGTCGGTCTCCAATGATTTCGTAACAATTCCCATAAGTTTCTCCTCATAATTATCCTCTAAGGCAAATGGGTAATATCCTTTTTCTATGTATCTGCGAAAATACATCAGGGGACGGAAACCAGCATCCATTTCCACCTTATGCTCCAACACTTCTTCTAGTGAATAAACCTTACTTACAATGCCTTCAAATAGTTCCAGATATTCGCGGAAAGACAACCCATACATCGTGTAGTTTATTGCTCGGCGAGAAAGGTCTGCCTTTACTCCCTTGTTGATGTCTAGAATAGATGACCCCGAAAATACAATCTTCAATTCTGGATGATAGTCATAAATCAGTTTGAGTTCCTGAGACCAACCTTCGTATCTATGTACCTCATCAATACACAGGTACTCACCTCCCATCTTGCAAAACTCATCGGCCAAATCCACCAACTTATGTGAAGAGAAGTAAAAATCCTCCGCATTTACATAGAGGCACTTGTTCACATCCATATCTTCCTTGATGTGCTGTAAAATCATCGTTGTCTTACCGACACCTCTAGCACCCACAATACCAACCATACGACCATTCCAATTCACCTTGTCGTAGATGTATCTATGGAATTTGCTTTCCGTTAGATTAAGAAGTCTCTTGTAGTTTTCTATAAGTCTCTGCATACCAATTTAATTAAGGTTTAATAGGAGTTATGATGCACTTCGACGGTGCAGATTATTACATATCATGCACTATCCGAGTGCAAAATTACTACAAACCGAAAACATAAACAAAAAAAACTCCGAAATTTTTTTAAATTTTAACCCCTTAAACTATTAAACTTTTCAACTTTTATTATTACTTTTGCAGGTAAAAAACGTTAGTACTCACACAAAACATACCCAAATATATGATTTTTGAACGAAAAATGTATCTTCAGCGACTCATTAATGGTCGAGGAAACGGAATGGTAAAGATTATAACTGGTGTCCGTAGGTGCGGAAAGTCTTTCTTGCTATTTAACTTGTTTCGGAATTGGCTTTTGGAAAACGGAACACCTTCGGATCATATTCTGTCTTTAGCTTTGGATGAACAACGAAATAAGAAATTGCTGAATCCTGACACGTTGTTGGATTATATAGACGCGCACATCATCCGAGATGGACAAACCACCTATCTCTTATTAGATGAAATCCAGTTGGTGAAAGATTTTATTGGCGTTATGATTAGCCTAATGCATGAAGCAAATGTAGAAGTGTATGTCTCTGGCAGTAACTCTAGGTTTTTGAGTTCTGATGTGGTTACTGAATTTCGTGGACGAGGTTGGGAAATCCGCCTCCATCCTCTCAGTTTCGCAGAGTATTATACCCAGATAGGAGGAGATAAGATGTCGGCTTTGAGATCATACTATGTCTATGGTGGATTGCCTCAAGTTGCACTTATGGCTTATGAAGAAGAAAAACAACAATTTTTAAAGAATTTATACGAACTCACTTATCTTCGGGATATAATCAATCGTAATCGCATTCTTAACGACGAGGGTTTACGACAGATTATACAAGTTTTGGCATCTTCTATTGGATCTGGGACTAATGTGCAAAGAATTGCAAATACATTTAATTCCAAAGAACATGTGGCTATCAAACCAATGACCATTCAGAAGTATTTAGGACATTTGGAAGATGCTTTTATCATCCAACAAGCATTACGGTATAATATTAAAGGACGAAAGTATATAGGAACAGAAACAAAATATTATTTCGAGGATTTGGGAGTGAGAAATGCCATTTTGAATTTCCGTCAAAGTGACGAATTCAGCCATATCATGGAAAATGTCCTATATAACGAGTTGCGTCATAGGGGGTATTCGGTGGATGTCGGGCAAGTGGAAATATGGGCACAGAATAGTCAAGGGACTTATGCACGAAAGAATTTAGAGATTGACTTTGTGATCAACAAGGCCGATAAACGCATATATATTCAGTCCGCATATCGTTTACCGGATAAAGAGAAGATTGACCAAGAACAAAAGTCCTTATTAAATGTTCCAGACTCCTTCAAAAAGATTATTATTACTGACGAATATCACCCTTCTCACTACAATGAAATGGGTGTGTATATAATGGGTTTATTTGACTTTCTATTAAATCCAGACAGTTTAAATGTGTGAGTTCTAGGTTTTGATGACCAATGGTTTTTTGTCTCTCAAACCTTTCTCAACTCATGTCGAGGGTCGAGAGTCAAAGGTCAAGGGACTCAAGACAATTAGGAACTCAGGAACTTAGGAAATTAAAAATCTCTGCGAAAGACTTAAATAACTATTGCGTGAAACAAAAAATCACCCACTGCGAGAAAATTTTTTAAATTTTAACCCCTTAAACTATTAAACTTTTCAACTTTTATTATTACCTTTGCGAGCAGAAAGCAATACTTTCGTGTTGCGACAAGATTGGGGGCTTTGAGCTTTTCGACCCAATAGTCGTACCAGACGTGTCTCTGGAGGACAAAAGGCTACAGTTCACACCCCATTTTGTATAACCATAAAACCGCGATGATGCGTCATGCGGTTCAGTCGCACAACCTACCGTTGGTTGTTTGGTGGTTTGAGAGTCAAGGAATCCCTAATTCCCTAAATCCCTAATTCCAACCGACAAGAAGCACCGAAAGGTCAGACTCGTGCGACAAGACATTTGGGTAAATAAATAGCGTTGCTATTATTCGAGAAAAGTTGGAACCTAGGAAACTCCATTACTTGAAATATCTCCGAATAACGGTCAATGCTCATGCAGTAGCATGGGCATGTCTTGTGATATTTCGGGTATCTCCTAAGACCTGAACTTTACAAGATAAGTCTATGCTTTTCTTTTGTCGAATTTTTCAGCATAGCTTTATTGTTTCCCACCTGTGAGGAGATGAGAGATTCTTTTCAAAAAATGAATATAATCATTTAATTAAACAACAAAAAGTTATGAAAAAAACTTATCTTTATTCATTATTCGCAAGGTTCCTAACCTTGCTTGTTCTGGCTCTAATGAGCACAAACCTCGCGTGGGGAGAGGAAGGAGATGTCCTCGCTGAAGTGCAAGGAACAGGAAGTGGCTATGGTCGTCAAACTACAACAGATAGTCATAATGTTGGATGGGTGACGATTGGTCAAAGTGGCTATTTTGGAATTAACAGTGCTAATAATAATACCGGTGCTAAGGCTGGTGTAAATCCAATTGACCTTCCTGTGGCACAAGCCGTAAATGCAAGTGCAACCTCAAGTACATCAACGACGAGTAACTCATGCACAGGCTATTACACTTTCTATACGACAACTGCATTGAAAAATGTTGGTTCGATTGAATTTTATTATTCTGCTAATTCAGGAAATAACACCGCAACAGCTTATGTGGTAATGGGAGATGTAAAATCAG
The DNA here is from genome assembly GCA_018065415.1 of Candidatus Equicola stercoris. GTDB lineage: Bacteria > Bacteroidota > Bacteroidia > Bacteroidales > Bacteroidaceae > Prevotella. The sequence continues at coordinate 3,954 of JAGHTI010000050.1, read as the reverse complement.
CATCTGGCGGTGCTGCTTATGTTCAAGTTCCCCTTGCAACATCTTCAACATCTAAACAAGGTGTAAGTTTGGGAACAAGTGGAACATTTACCTTTACATTTGCTGAAACTCAAAAAGATGCTAAATATTATGGTGTAGTTATAGCTACTTCTTCATACAAGCGTATGACTGGTGGCAAAATTACTATCAAAGAGGGAGCAGGCGACACTCCTTCCAAAACTCTCACCTCAATCGCCATCTCAGGTACTCCTGACAAAACCACATACGAAGCAGGCGAAGAATTTGACCCTACAGGTTTGGTCGTTACAGGAACTTATACTGAGGGAGACCCTGAAGTAATCACTTCTGGTATTGACTGGACGATTACTCCTAATCCTCTCACCGCTGGAACAACTTCCGTTTCTGTAACTGCAAAAGTTGGCGAAGTTGAAAGCCCTGCTTATCAAGTTAAAATTACCGTTTTGGCTTCAGAAGGTGATAAGCTTACTACAACAAGTGTTGGTTCTCCAAGTTCATACACTACTTGGGTAGATAAGACTGGCTCCCAGGGGGTGGCTAAATATGCTGGTCAATCAACAGGTGGTAACAGCTATATTCAAATGAGAGCTCAGTCTCCTTCTGGAATCGTTAGTACGACATCTGGTGGAAACATTCGTAAGATTAAAGTTGATTGGAACTCTTCTACTGTGAATAACCGTAGCCTAAAAATATATGGATCTAACACTGCTTATACAGGTACTAATGGGGCTGCCGAATTATATAACGAAAACGCAAAAGGAACAGAACTCGGTACTATTTCCAAGGGGACAACCGAATTGACAATAAGTGGCGATTATGCATACGTTGGTGTGCTCCCCGATGGCGGTGCTATGTATTTGAATTCCATTACTTTCGTTTGGGAAGCTCCTAAAGAATTAACTGGCATAGCAGTAAAGACTGCTCCTAAGACCACTTACTTTGAAGGTGACAAATTTGACCCAACAGGACTTGTAATTACTGCAAATTATAAAACAGGCGATCCTGAAGATATAGCTTATGCAGGAAATGAAAGTAAGTTTACTTTTAGTCCTACTTTGGAAACTGCGCTTGCTATTGCTAACGATAAGGTAACTATCACTTACGGTGGTAAAACAGCTGACCAAGGAATAACTGTTAACCCTGTAGTACTTACTTCCGTTGTAGTTTCAGGTAACCCAACGAAGAAAGAATACTTTGTGGGCGAATCATTCAATCCTGCTGGTTTAACTGTTACAGGTCATTATAACAATGGTACGCAAGTTCCAATTACTGAAGGAATCACATGGACGATAACTCCTGAAACGTTTACAGAAACAACACAGAACTCTGTTAATGTAACTGCTACCGTTGGCAATATTACAAGTGATGCATTCGAAGTTACAGGTTTGACAGTTACTTCTCCTGCTTCTTTATACACACTTACTGCAGAACCTGCTGAGGGCGGTAGATATACTGTAACAGTCGGAGAGGATCCTGCTGTTGAGGTTACAACAGACGCAAAGCAATTTATGGTTACAGAAGGAACAGACATTCTGGTAGAGGCAACTCCTTACGAACATTTCAAATTAAACGAAAGCAATCTATTTGAAGGAAAATATGATGGTGAAACACCAACAGATATTACTTTCACTAAAACAGGTGTTGGCAACCAAAGGAAGTTTACTTATGGAACTGCTGCTGCTACTATTACAGCAAACTTTATCAGGATGTATGCTGTAAATATTGATGAGAACATTGAACACGGAACTGTAGTTGCCGACAAGTTAGAAGCAAGTCCTAACACAGGTATAACACTGACTCTTACACCAGAAGCTCATTATCATTTTGAGAGTTTAACGGTAAAAGATAAAAATGGTGATGACATTACATTAGAAGACGGTCCGACAACCACTGAAGAAGGCATCACAACTGCAAAATTCAGGATGCCTGCTGCAGAAGCTACAAAGGGTGATGTTAACGTTACAGCCACATTCGCAGAAGATGCAAAATACGCAGTTACATTCAGTATCATTGGTCGTCTTGAAAGCAAATCTAACTATGCTGACGAACAAGTTGAGTTCCCTGAGGTTTCTAACGTAGGAGATTACACATTTATGGGTTGGACAGACGCACCTATCATAGGCACTCAACAAACCGCTCCAGAGTATGTAACAAGTGCGACTTATCCTGAACATAACAATACTCTTTACTATGCAGTATTTGCTGAGAAAGCAGGAAGTGAAAATTATGTGAAGGTGACTTCTGCTCCTGCTGACTGGTGCGGTAAATATCTAATTGTTTACGAAGATGGAAAAGTTGCATTTGATGGAAGTCTTGAAACTCTTGATGCTCCAAGTAATACAAAAGCAGTTACAATCTCAAATAATGTTATTGAATCAAGCACAGAAATGGATGCTATTGCATTTACGGTAGCATATAAAACTGGAAGTAATATAGTCTATAGTTTGAAGTCTGCAAGTGGAAAATATATTTCAGGAACTACAACTACTTCAAAAAAGAGCAATGGCTTAAAGCAAGCTGATACAGATGCAGACTATGAAATCAGTTTCAATGGCACAACAATTGAAAGTAAATCAAGCGACGGTCAAATGCAATTGAAATATAATAAATCTAACGGACAAACTCGTTTCCGTTTCTACTCTTCTATTCAAGAAGATATTGCTCTCTACAAGAAACAAGAAGCTACTTTCTCCAACTACTGCACAACAGTAAGTGGTCAGACAGTTCCTATTACTATAAAGTCTTCTGGCATGGGCTCATTCTGTTCAACGGTAGATTTGGACTTCACAGACATTAAGGGTATTAAGGCATATATTGCAGTAGATGCAGATAATGAACAAATCACTCTTAATAGGAGAAACAAGATACCTGCATGTAAGGGAATCTTTGTGATAGGCGATGCTAATACATACAACATCCCTATCGCAACAGATGATTGTGATGATGTTACAAAAAACAAGTTGATAGGAACAATAGTACCATATACCGTACAAGATCAAGATAAAGATAATATCTGGGTATTGTCAAATGGTAAATTGCATCCTGTTCAGGAGGGTGTAACAATCGGTGCTGGCAAGGCTTATCTGAATGAATCTCTCAATGCTGTTTCTTTGAGCTTGTTTATCGTTGATGAACCTACAGGAGTTGAGGAGATAAAATCTCAGTCAACAGTCAACGGTCAACAGTCAACTGCCATCTTCAACCTGCAAGGTATGAGAGTCTCTACACCTAAGAAGGGTGAGGTTTACATCATGAATGGTAAGAAGTTCCTCATGAAATAAAATGATAATAACTAAACAAAAAAAATAGGAATTATGAAGAAGACACAATATATTGCACCAGAGATTGACGTATTGGACATTGGTTCAACGCAAATGTGTGCAGGATCAGATGTAATAGTTGAGAGAGCACAAGAAACAGATCCAGATTATTACGTTGAAGACGATAGTGATATTGACTAATAGATAGACACAATACTATCAGATAGTTATAAATAAAAAAGAGTGGGTGTGGCACTGACTGCATCCACTTTTTTTTGCTTTTCGCAGTGGTTATTTAAGTCTCTCGCAGAGAAAAATCTTGCCTCTTTCGAGGTTATGTATATAAGTATCTGCCTTTTTGTAAGTAAACTTCCAATAGTCATATACTTCTATCCAAGCCATCCATGATGGCTCAAAATTTTTACGCAGAGGGCAGAGGCGCAATCTGCGATTGCTACGCAGAGTTCCCCGAAGGGAAATTAATAATTAATTTTAAAAACAAAAACAAGAAAAACAGCTTGTATTTATTGTTGCCATCCTGATTGATGTCTTGTGTTATGTTTGTGTATGGTCGTCTGCAAGCAAGCTTTCACACCCATCCACAAACATCCCACTGTGGCATGCCACCACTTAACAATAAATCCAAGCAAAAAACAACGCTTCGCTAAAAACTTAA